>DASUIK010000058.1:0-2081 GCA_036279795.1 Burkholderiaceae bacterium
CACGTAGCTGGTTTTGACGGTGGTGTAGAACTCGGCCGCGTAGCGGCCCTGCTCGCGCGGGCCGTGGCTGGAGGCCTTGCGACCGCCGAAGGGCACGTGGGCGTCCACGCCGGCGGTGGGCGCATTGACCATGACCATGCCGCTTTGCAGCTCGCGCTTGAAATGCGCCGCGTGCTTGAGCGAGGTGGTCACCACACCGGTCGACAGGCCGAAGGGCGTGTCGTTGGCGATGGCCAGGGCCTCGTCGGCATCCCTGGCGCGGATCACGCAGGCCACGGGGCCGAAGATCTCCTCGCGGTTGATGCGCATGGTGTTGGTGGTCTCGGTGAACAGGGCCGGCGTGAGGTAGTGGCCGGGCTGGTTGCCCACCAGAGGCCGGTGCTCGCCACCGTGCACCAGGCACGCGCCCTCCTGCTGGCCCAGGGCGATGTAGTCCAGGTCCTGGCTCAGCTGCACCTCATCCACCACCGGGCCGATGTCGGTGCCCGGCCGGCGCGCGTCTGCCACCACCAGCCGGTCCATGCGCTCGCGCAGGGCGGTAACGAAACGGTCGTGGATGCCCTCGGTGACCACCAGGCGCGACGAGGCGGTGCAGCGCTGACCGGTGGCGAAGAAGGCGCCGTTGAGGGCGCAGCCCACCGCCACGTCCAGGTCGGCGTCGTCCAGCACCACCAGCGGGTTCTTGCCGCCCATCTCCAGCTGGAACTTGGCCATGGCGCCGGGCCGCGCCACGCAGGCCTGGGCCACCTTGCGCCCGGTGGCCTCGGAGCCGGTGAAGGTGATGGCCGCCACGCGGGTGTCGTTGAGCAGCACCTCACCCACATCGCGGCCCCGGCCCATGACGAGGTTGAACACCCCGGCCGGCAGGCTCGAGCGGCTGATGATTTCTGCCAGCACCCAGGCGCTGCCCGGCACCAGCTCGGCCGGTTTGAAGACCACGGCGTTGCCGTAAGCCAGCGCCGGTGCGATCTTCCAGGCGGGAATGGCAATGGGGAAGTTCCAGGGCGTGATGATGCCCACCACGCCCACCGGCTCGCGGCTGATCTCCACCGTCATGCCGGGGCGGGTGGAGGCCAGCAGGCCGCCTTCGATGCGCAGCGCCTCGCCCGCGAAGAACTTGAAGATGTGGCCCGCGCGCATCACCTCGCCGGTGGCATCGCTCAGCGCCTTGCCTTCCTCGCGCGCCAGCAAGTCGGACAATTCGGCGCAACGCGCCAGGATCTCGCTGCCAATGGCGTCAAGCACATCGGCGCGGCGCTGTGGCGTGCTGGCGGCCCACAGCGGCTGTGCCTGCTGGGCGGCAGCGATAGCGTCGCGGGCGTGGTCGGCCGAGGCGCGGGCGTAGAGGCCGATGTGGTCGCGCGTGTCGGAGGGGTTGATGTTGGGCGCGGCATCGCTGCCGTCCACCCAGTCGCCAGCGATCAGGTTCTGTTTCAAGAGGCGTTCTCCGGGTAGAGGCCGTGCACGCGCCCGAACAGGCGGGTCAGGCCGTAGAGCGTGTCGATGTGGGGGGTGGGCAGGCCGAGGCGCGAGCCGATCTCCCGCACTGCGCCCACGATGGCGTCCAGCTCGATGGCGCGCCCGGCCTCGGTGTCTTGCAGCATGGAGGTCTTGAAGGCGCCGAGCTGGGCGGTGATGGCGTGGCGGTCCTCGGCGCTTTGGGTGATGGCACATCCGATGCGCGCGCCAATGGCCTGGGCCTCGTCCATCGCCGCCGAGCAGAAGCGGCGCACCAGCGGGTCGGCCAGGACGCGGTCGCCCGTGGCGCCGGTGAGGGCGCTCACCGGGTTGAGGGTCATGTTGCCCCAGAGCTTGTACCAGATGTCCTGGCGCACGTTGTCGGACGGGGTGGCCTCGAAGCCGGCGTGGGCCAGCAGGTCCACCACCTGCTGGCTGCGCGCGCTGGCGCCGCCCCGGGCCTCGCCCACGATGAGGCCTCTGCCCATCTTGTGCAGCACCAGGCCGGGTTCTGGCGTGGCGGTGCTGGCGTGCACCACACAGCCCAGCACCTGCGCCAGCGGGATGGCCTGGCCGATGGCGCCACCGGGGTCAACGCTGTGCAGCGGCGCGTCGCGCAGGCC
>DASUIK010000059.1:0-9767 GCA_036279795.1 Burkholderiaceae bacterium
GCACGCTTCAGCTCGGCAAGGGCTTGCAGCGCTTCGCGGGCGATGGCGCCATCGCAGGTGAGCGTGTCGTCGATGTCGGTGAACACGCCGTGGACAGGGGCGCGCTCGGCGGCGGGCCATTCAGACAAGGGCAGCATGGGCCGGGAGCATAGCTGAGGGCATTTTGCAATTTGTCACAAACTGATTTTTTCACTATGCTGCGTGTCCGTTCATCCACCGGAGCACGTCGTTATGAACCCACAGGCAAGGGCATGGCTCAAGGCGGCCGCCGTGTATTTCGTGATCGGTGTTGGCATGGGCATTTACATGGGCGCCAGCCATGACCACACGCTCAAGCCCGTGCATGCCCACGTGAATTTGCTGGGTTGGGCGTCGATGGCGCTGATCGGTTTTTACGTGCTGCACTTTGGCGACCGCATGAGTCACCGGCTGGAGCGCATCCAGTTCTGGCTGCACCAGGTGGGGGCGGTGATATTGCTGGTGTCGCTGTCGCTGCTGGTGTTGGGGAACACCGCCGTTGAGCCGGTGGTGGGCATCACCTCCATCGTGGTGGGGGCGTCTGTCCTGCTGTTTGCTGTGAACGTTTTCCGCAGCCTGCGGTAGAATGCGCGCTCTCCCGAGGAGCGTTGCAGCGTGGCCAGTTGGCGCCACGTGAGGCTCGGGATTCTGATTCGCAACGACGCTCATCCACTTATCGTGTGGTGAGCGCTTTTCTCCCCCGGCAAGTGGTTTTTTCAAACTTCGTTTTGGAGCAAACCATGAACGCACGTATCCACCCCGTCAACACCGACTGTGTCATCACCGACATCGGTCTGGCCGACTGGGGCCGCAAAGAAATCAAGATCGCTGAGACCGAAATGCCCGGCCTGATGGCCATCCGCGAAGAGTTCGCGGCCAAGCAGCCCCTGAAGGGCGCGCGCATCACCGGTTCGCTGCACATGACCATCCAGACGGCCGTGCTGATCGAGACGCTGCAGGCCCTGGGCGCCCAGGTGCGCTGGGCCTCGTGCAACATCTTCAGCACGCAGGATCACGCCGCTGCCGCCATTGCCGCCGCCGGCACGCCGGTGTTCGCCGTCAAGGGCGAAACCCTGGTGGACTACTGGGACTACACCCACCGCATCTTCGACTTTGGCCCCAAGGGCACCGAGGGCGAAGGCCCCAACATGATCCTGGATGACGGTGGCGACGCCACGCTGCTGATGCACCTGGGCAAGCAGGCCGAGAAGGATCCTAGCGTGCTGGCCAACCCGGGCAGCGACGAAGAAAAAATCCTGTTCGCCGCGATCAAGGCCAAGCTGGCGGAAGACAGCACCTGGTACAGCCGCAAGAGTGCACAAATCATCGGCGTGACCGAAGAGACCACCACCGGTGTGCACCGCCTGAAGGAAATGTCGGCCAAGGGCTCGCTGATGTTCCGCGCCATCAACGTCAACGACTCGGTGACCAAGAGCAAGTTCGACAACCTCTACGGCTGCCGCGAGTCGCTGGTGGACGGTATCAAGCGCGCCACCGACGTGATGATTGCTGGCAAGGTGGCTGTGGTCTGCGGCTACGGTGACGTGGGCAAGGGCAGCGCCCAGGCCCTGCGCGCGCTGAGCGCCCAGGTGTGGGTCACCGAGATCGACCCCATCAACGCCTTGCAGGCCGCGATGGAAGGCTACAAGGTCGTGACCATGGAGTGGGCCGCCGACAAGGCCGACATCTTCGTCACCACCACCGGCAACCGCGACGTCATCACCTACGAGCACATGGCCGCCATGAAGGACCAGGCCATCGTCTGCAACATCGGCCACTTCGACAATGAAATCCAGGTCGCCAAGCTGGAAGCGAACTGCCAGTGGGAAGAGATCAAGCCCCAGGTGGACCACGTGATCTTCCCGGACGGCAAGAAGATCATCCTGCTGGCCAAGGGCCGCCTGGTGAACCTGGGCTGCGGCACCGGCCACCCCAGCTTCGTGATGTCGTCGAGTTTTGCCAACCAGACGATCGCGCAGATCGAATTGTTCTGCCACGCCGACGCTTACGACGTGGGCAAGGTGTATGTGCTGCCCAAGCACCTGGACGAGAAGGTAGCGCGCCTGCACCTGAAGAAGGTGGGCGCCATGCTGACTGAGCTGAGCGACGAGCAGGCTGCCTACATCGGCGTGCCGAAGCAGGGCCCGTACAAGCCGGACACCTACCGCTATTGAGCCGTCATGCGTGCTGACCAGTTGCTCGTCGAGCGGGGGCTGGCCGCATCGCGTTCGCAAGCCCAACGGCTGATCGCTGCGGGCGTGCGCTGGCGCCTGCCGGGTGGCGAGTGGAAGCACGTGGCCAAGAACGGGGACGAGCTGCGCGAGACAGCGGAGCTGGAGTTGCTGGACACGGCGCCGGAACGTGATGAACGGCGTTTTGTCTCGCGTGGCGGTCTCAAGCTCGACGGCGCGCTGACGCACTGCGGCATCGATGTGACCGGCCTGCGCTGCCTCGACGTGGGGCAGAGCAGCGGTGGTTTCACCGACTGCCTGCTGCAGCGTGGCGCGGCGCAGGTGGTGGGTGTGGACGTGGGGCAAGGTCAGTTGCACCCGCAACTGCGCGCCGATCCGCGCGTGGTCTGCATCGAGAAATGCAACGCCCGCGAGCTGACGGCGCAGCAATTGCAAGTGGCCGGCGGCGCTGCCGCCGCCGCGCCGTTTGACCTGATCGTGGGCGACCTGTCCTTCATCTCGCAAACCCTGGTGTGGCCGGCCATCGTGCCGCTGCTTCGGGCGCAAGGCACGGGCCTGCTGATGCTGGTCAAGCCGCAGTTCGAGCTGCAGCCCGAGCACATCGGCAAAGGTGGCTTGGTGAAAAACAGCGCGAGCTACGCGCTCGTGCAACAACGCATGGCGCAGGCCTGCGCCGGCAACGGCCTGCACTTGCGCGACTATTTTGAAAGTGCCATCACCGGTGGTGATGGCAACCGGGAGTTCTTCGTATGGGCCTGCCCCTGAGTTTTGAGTTTTTTCCGCCCAAGACGCCCGATGGCGCCGAGAAACTGCGCCAGGTGCGCCAGAAGCTGTACGCGCTGCAGCCCGAGTTCTGCTCGGTGACCTACGGCGCGGGTGGCTCCACGCAAGATGGCACGCTGCAGACCGTGCAGGCCATCCTGGACGAAGGCCAGCAAGGCGCTTCGCACTTCACCTGCGTGGGTGCGTCGCGTGAGTCGGTGCGCGAGAAGCTGGCGCTGTTCAAGTCCATTGGGCTGCGCCGGCTGGTGGCGCTGCGCGGCGATTTGCCCAGCGGCTACGGCAGCATGGGCGAGTTCCGTTACGCGGCGGATCTGGTCGCCTTCATCCGCGCCGAAACGGGCGACCACTTCCACCTGGAGGTGGCGGCCTACCCCGAGATGCATCCGCAGGCCAAGTCCCCCGAGGCCGATTTGCAGGCCTACGTGGCCAAGGTGAAGGCCGGCGCCCACTCGGCCATCACGCAGTTCTTCTTCAACACCGACGCCTATTTCCGCTTTGTGGACGACGCCCACAAGCTGGGGGCCGACGTACCGGTGGTGCCGGGCATCATGCCCATCATCAACGCCAGCGGTTTGCTGCGTTTTGCCGACAGCTGTGGCGCCGAGGTGCCGCGCTGGATACGCCTGCGCCTGCAGGCTTTTGGCGACGACACCGAGTCCATCAAGGCCTTTGGTCTGGACGTGACCACCGACCTGTGCGACCAACTGCGCAACGCCGGTGTGCCAGGGCTGCACTTCTACACCATGAACCAGAGCGTGGCGACGCTGGAGATCGTGCGCCGCCTTGGTCTGTCGTGATGGGCTGAGCCGTGGTGCGCTTCATCGCGGTGTTGGCATTGGCTGTGTCCACCACGGTGGTCATGGCCGCCACCGATGCGCCCGTGTGGCGGGACGAGCTGGACCGGCTGGTGGGCCTGCCCGATGCCACGCCGCTGGTGCTGGAGCAGGGCCAGGCGTCGTGGTACGCCAACCGCTTGCATGGGCGCTTGACCGCCAGCGGCGAACGCTACGACAAGAACGCGCTCACCGCGGCCCACAAGACCTTGCCCTTTGGCACCGAGGTGTTGGTGCGCAGTTTGCAGACCGGACGCGAAGTGCTGGTGCGCATCATCGACCGTGGGCCCCACCTGAAGAACCGCATCATTGACTTGAGCCACGCGGCGGCGGAAGCCTTGGGCATCCGCCAGCACGGCGTCTCGGAAGTGCAATTGATCGAGCAGCCTTGAGCGGCTGCGGTGGGGCGGCGTGGCTCAGCCACCGTGTTCCACCGTCCAGCCCGCGCCCACCTTGCCTTTGAGGTGGGACAACACCACTGGCAGCGCTTCGCGCAGCTGCGCGGCCAGTGTGAACGGCGGGTTGATGATGTGCATGCCGCTGGCGCGCATCTGGGTGGCTGGGCGCGCACCGGTCTTGACCGGCGTGCCATCGGGCGTGTGGCCCACGGCCAGTTCGGCCTGCACCCAAGGGCGCTGGTGCTGGGTGCTGAGGGTCTTGAGCTTCTTGGCCATGGCGTGCGCCTCGGGCCGCGCAATCACCGGGTACCAGATGGCGTAGGTGCCGGTGGGGAAGCGTTTGAGGGCGTCAAGCACCGTCGCCACCACCTCGTCGTAATCGGTCTTGAGCTCGTAGCTCGGGTCCATCAGCACCAGGCCGCGCCGGCTCGGCGGCGGCAGCAGCGATTTCAGGCTTTCAAAACTGTTTTTGCGCAGCACCTCCACCTGCTTGCCCGCGGCCAGGCCTTCGACGTTGCGGGTCAGCAAACGGCCATCGGTGGGGTGCACCTCGAACAGCTTGAGCTTGTCCTGGGGGCGCAGCAGCGCGTGGGCAATCCACGGCGAGCCGGGGTAGTGCTTGAAGCTGCCGCCATCGTTGAAGCGGGCCACCATCTCCAGGTAGTCGCGCAGGGCTTCGGGCAGGGTGGCGGGGTCGGTGCCGGCCAGGGCCGCGCGCAGCTTGAGCACGCCCCCCGACGCTTCGCCGGAGGTTTGTGCCTGGTCTTGGTCGAGCCGGTACAGACCGGCGCCAGCGTGGGTGTCCACCACGGTCAGTGCGGTGTCTTTCTGGCCCAGGTATTTCAGCGTGGCGACCAGCACCATGTGTTTGAGCACATCGGCGTGGTTGCCGGCGTGGAAGGCGTGTCGGTAACTGAACATGGGGCGATGGTAACCGCCACGGTCCGCCAGCGGTATTTGCGGCCCAGGCCAGGATTTCATATAATGGCGGGCTTCGCAGCGATTTTTGGGCCCCGCGGCGAGGATTCACACACCACCTAAGAGGTCTCCTTCAGAGAGACACCGACCGTGGAAAAGGGCCTGCCAAACCTCACTCTGTAGCAACATGACCAAAACGTTCAGCGCCAAACCCGCTGATGTGGTGCACGAGTGGTTTGTGATTGACGCCACCGATAAGGTGCTCGGTCGGGTCGCCAGCGAAGTGGCCCTCCGTCTGCGCGGCAAGCACAAAGCCATTTACACGCCCCACGTCGATACCGGTGATTTCATCGTCATCGTCAACGCCGCCAAACTCAAAGTCACGGGCACCAAGTCCCTGGACAAGATGTACTACCGTCACTCGGGCTTCCCGGGCGGTATCTACGGCACCAACTTCCGCGACCTGCAGGCCAAGCACCCCGGCCGCGCGCTGGAAAAGGCCGTCAAGGGCATGCTGCCCAAGGGCCCGCTGGGCTACGCCATGATCAAGAAACTCAAGGTGTACGGTGGTGCAGAGCATCCCCACACCGCCCAGCAGCCCAAAGCGCTGGAAATCTAAAGGAGCCTTGAGATGATTGGTGAATGGAACAATGGCACCGGCCGTCGCAAGTCCAGCGTCGCCCGCGTGTTTCTGAAAAAAGGCTCCGGCAAGATCACGGTCAACGGTAAGGACATCGAAGCGTTCTTCGGTCGCCAAACCTCGATCATGATCGCCAAGCAGCCCCTGCTGCTGACCAACCACGCCGAAACCTTCGACGTGCAGGTCAACGTGCACGGTGGTGGCGAATCCGGCCAGGCCGGTGCGGTGCGTCACGGCATCACCCGCGCGCTGATCGACTACGACGCGGCCCTCAAGCCCGCGCTGTCGCAAGCCGGCTTCGTGACCCGCGATGCCCGCGAAGTTGAACGTAAAAAGGTTGGTCTGCGTTCCGCACGCCGCGCCAAGCAGTTCAGCAAGCGTTAATCGCTTCCGGCTCACGCCCTCAACCGCCCGCAAGCTTGTCGCTTCGGGCGGTTTTGTTTTTCTGGCTCCATCGTTCGCATCTGACGCACAATCGGCGGCTTCATGCGTTTTCGATTGCTCCGCCGCCGCCTCACCATCAGCGCCCCCCGCATGGCGGTGCGCAGCACTTTGCCCTGGCCGCTGCGCTGGCTGCTGGCCGCCGTGGTGTTGGGCTTTTCGGGCGCGTTGGCGCTGTGGGCGTTTGAGTTTGGCAAAGAGATTGCAGGCCTAGAGCAGGACACGCGGGGGCAGTTGCAGCGTTTGCGCATTGAGCACCAGCGGGTGCTGGCGGAGATGGCCGAGTTGAAATCGGTGGCCAACACGGCGGACAGCCTGCTGCTGGCCGAGCGTTCGGCTCAGGAACAACTCAAGCAGCAACTGGGCAGCCTGGAGGATGAGAACCGACGGCTGGGTGCCGATCTCGCGTTTTTCGAGCAGCTCATTCCCAGCACCGGCACAGGCGCCATTCATGTGCGGGGCCTGCGCGTCCAGCGCGTGTCTGAAGCGCGCATGACCTGGCAGCTGCTTGTGATGCAGTCGGAACGACAGCCATCGGAATTCAACGGGCAGTTGCTCATCACGCTGGCAGGCACGCAGGACGGCCGGCCCTGGCGCCTGGATGCGCCACCCCAGGCGCTGAGCCTTCGACAGCACCTGCGGCTGGAGGGGCAGCTCGACCTGCCCCCCACCGCCGTGCTAAAAAGCGCCACCGTTCGTTTGATGCAAGGCGGCGCCGAAAAGGCGTCGTACACGCAAAAGCTGTGATCCACCCGTGCCCGCGAGGCCAGGAGATGCGATGTTTGGCAAGAAGAAGCAACCCCCGATCAAGAGTCTGATTGCCGTTGGCACCGAAATCCATGGCGACGTGGTGTTCAGCGATGGTTTGCGGGTGGATGGGCAGATCAACGGCAACCTGCACGCGCCTGCCGAGGCGTCGTCGCTGCTCGTCATCAGTGAGGCGGCCACGGTGCGTGGCGAGGTGCGGGCCGGGCATGTGATCATCAACGGTCAGGTGCATGGGCCGGTGTTTGCCTCCGAGTTGCTGGAGTTGCAGCCCAAGGCACGCATCACCGGTGACGTGACCTACCGGGCGCTGGAAATGCACCAGGGCGCCACCATCGCTGGCCAGCTGTTGCCGCTGGCCGAGGGGGCGGGCGATAAACCCACACTCAAGTTGGCGGCAATCGCCGGCTGAGCGGCATATCCGAGCGATTTGGTTTACCATTCGCGCCCTGACCATTCCCCGCCGAGGACTTTCCCCATGAGCGCTGTTGCCGAGAACATCCAGACCGACATGCCCGCCCCGTTGATCTTCACCGACAGCGCCGCCGCCAAGGTGGCCGACCTGGTGGCCGAGGAAGGCAACCCGGATTTGAAGTTGCGCGTGTTCGTGCAGGGCGGCGGTTGCTCCGGCTTTCAGTACGGTTTCACCTTCGATGAAATCGTCAACGAAGACGACACCACCATGACCAAAAACGGTGTCACCTTGCTGATTGACGCCATGAGCTACCAATACCTGACCGGCGCCGAGATCGACTACAAGGAAGACTTGGAAGGCGCTCAGTTTGTGATCAAGAACCCCAACGCCACCACCACCTGTGGTTGCGGTTCCAGCTTCAGCGTCTGACTGCACCTGCCGCAAAAAACAAAAGGGGCCGTTTGGCCCCTTTGTCGTTTCAGATCGTCAGGTGCAGCTCACTGCGCGCTGGCCTGAGTGAGCGTGGCGGCGGACGCCAGCTGCGCGCGCATGCCTTGCACAAGTTGGTCAAAGCGCGGACGGGAGGCGGTCGAGACTGGAATGGTTTCGCCGTTGCGAGCGATGGCCAGCGGGTCTATGTGCTGGCCCTTGTCGCGGAATTCGAAGTGCAGATGCGGGCCGGTAGAGGCGCCCGTAGAGCCGACTGCACCGATGAAGTCGCCTTGCGAGACTTTTTGGCCCTTGCGCACGTCGATGCGGCTCAGGTGAGCGTAGGCGGTGGTCTGGTTGTTGCTGTGCTGGACGATGATGAAGTTGCCGTAGCCGTTCTGCCAGCCGGCAAACTGCACCACGCCGTCGCCCACTGTGCGCACCGGTGTGCCTGTGGGTGCGGCAAAGTCCACGCCCAAATGCGCGCGCTGACCACCGTGGATGGGGTGGAAGCGCATGCCGTAACCACTGCTCACGCGCGAGAACTCCAGCGGTGAACTCAGGTAGGTGGAGCGTTGGCTCTTGCCGTCAAAACCGTAGTAACCGCCCTTTTGGCCGGGTTCTTGGAACCACAGCGTCTGAAGTTGCTTGCCGTCGTTGACGAACTCGGCGCTCAGGATGCGGCCGGCGCGCAGCACCTCGCCATCGGCCTCCAACGACTCGTAGACGATGCTGAAGCGGTCGCCCTTGCGCAGGTCGCGGCGGAAATCGATCTCGCTGGAGAAGATGTCAGCCAACTGGCTGGCCACGCTGTCGGGCAGGCGCACCGCATCGGTGGCGGCGAACAGCGAACTCTGGATGGTGCCGCTGGCCAACTGAGCCGATGCGACCAGATCGGCCGTTTCATGGCGCGCTGTGAAGCCCTCGCCCTGGCGCTCCAGCACCAGACGCTGGAACTGGCGGTCGTCCGGCTTGGCCAACCAGCGCGCGCTCAGGCGGATGATTTCATTGCGGTCGGTGGTTTCGACCGTCACCAGTTTGCCTGGGCGGCCATTGAACAGTTCGCGCGCTCGCGCGTCGCTGCGCAGGTAGGCAACAGCGGCGCTGTCGCTCACGCCCAGGCGCTGTAGCAGGCTCTGGGCGCTGTCGTCGCGGCGGGTCATGTCGCTGCGGAACAGCACAAAGGGAACGGTGGCTTCGCCGTTGCCTTGAACCAGGCGCAAGGCGGGTTCAATGGCTTCGCTGACGGAGCGCACCGGCAGGTCAGCTGCGTCGGGGGCCAGTGGGGCGACGCCAAAGGCGGTGACGCCCGTGCCCAACAGCAGCGCGCCCAAGCTGCCCATCACCCGCTTGGGGTGGCGGCGCAACACGTCGGCGACGGTGTGCAGAAAAACGAGATTCAAAACGATGGTCCTGGTGTGCGGGACAGCCGGGGCGGTCGGGTCATGCCGGGGTTGGCAAATGGGTGCCAACTAAAATCACGGCAAACAAGCCCAAAAGTATAGCCCGTTCACCTTCCTTTGCGATCCGTATTACCACCATGAGCGACACCCTGGTTTCGTCTGATATTGATAAAAATGTTCAAGTGCAGGCGGCGTATCCGGTGACAGACCGCGTGCGTGAAGCCATGGCGGTCAGCCTGCGTGGCTGCGATGAGCTGATTCCCGAGGCCGACTGGCTCAAGAAGCTGGCCAAGTCCGAGGCCACCGGCGTGCCGCTGCGCATCAAGTTGGGCCTGGACCCGACCGCACCCGACATCCACATCGGCCACACCGTGGTGCTCAACAAGATGCGCCAACTGCAGGACCTGGGCCACCAGGTGATCTTCCTGATCGGCGATTTCACCAGCCTGATTGGCGACCCCTCGGGCCGCAACAGCACCCGCCCGCCGCTCACGCCCGAGCAGATCAAGGCCAACGCCGAGACCTATTACAA
>DASUIK010000060.1:0-2604 GCA_036279795.1 Burkholderiaceae bacterium
GCGCTCGAATTCAACCTGCAAGCGCTGACCCAGTTTGTGGTGAGCGACGGCACCAAGGTGCAGTTCATCCTGAACCGCCAGGCGCGCGAGCTGCTGCGCGCCGATGACACCGACCTCATGTACTACCAGGTGCGCAACGCCAAGGGCGTGCTGGTGAGTGGCGAGCCCGATTTCCCCGCTCCCGGCGACGACGTGACGCCAGCGGCAGGGCAGATCCACCTGCGCAGCGACGTGGTGCGCGGCGATGAAGTGCGCGTGGCCTACACCTGGGTGGAGCACGGCGAAAAACGCGACCTGGTGCTGATGCAGGTGGCCGAGACGCTGGGCAAACGCTCCACGCTGGCCACCGAAATCATCAAGGGCGTGATGGTGCCGCAGTTCGTCATCCTGCCGCTGGCGGTGCTGCTGGTGTGGCTGGCCCTGGTGCGTGGCATCCGGCCACTCAACGAGCTGGAACGCCGTATCCGCGCCCGCAAACCCGATGACCTGAGCCCCATCGAGGTGTCCGTCGTACCGCAAGAAGTGGCGCCGCTGGTGGCCTCCATCAACGACCTCTTGTCGCGCCTCAAGACCTCGCTCACCACACAAAAACGCTTTCTGGCCGACGCCGCCCACCAGCTCAAAACACCCTTGGCCGGGCTGCGCATGCAGGCCGACCTGGCCCTGCGCGAAACCGATCCGGCGGGCGTGCGCAGCTCGCTGCAACAGATCTCCAGCGCCAGCGTGCGCGCCACGCATACCGTCAACCAGCTGCTGGCACTGGCCCGAGCCGAGACCACCGGCCGCACCCTGCCCACCGCGCCGGTGGACCTGGCCCGGCTGGTGACCAGCGTGGTGCAGGACTCGGTGCCACGCGCCCTGGACAAGCAGATCGACCTGGGATTCGAGGGCCCCGAAGCCGTGCCCGAGGAGTGCATCATCCACGGCAACCCCACGCTCTTGCAGGAACTGGTGCGCAATCTGGTGGACAACGCCCTCAACTACACGCCGCCGGGCGGCATGGTGACAGCCCGGGTGCTCATCGACCGCTTCAGCGGCGTGCTGGTGGTGCAGGTGGAAGACAACGGCCCGGGCGTGCCGGAAAACGAACGCGAGTTCGTGGTCCAGCCCTTCTACCGCGCGCTGGGCACCAACGTCGAGGGCTCGGGCCTGGGCCTGGCCATCGTGCATGAGATCGCCCAACAACACGGTGCCACCCTGAGCATGGAAGACACCTTCCCACACCGCACCCAGAAGGGCCTGCGCGTGTCGCTGCGCTTCACCGCGCATCGGGCCGACGGCGAGGCGTGACAGCGCCGCCGGCTCGGCGGCCTCACAGGCCGTAGCGCTCGTGCCAGTGGTGGGGCACCAGCACATCCACCAGCAGCGCCACCACCATGGAAGCGCCGAGCAGCGGGAACAACAGCCCCAGCGCCACGGCCACCGCAAGCGCGCTCCAGGCCGCGCGATCACCCGCGCGCCGGGGTGGTGCCGCCAGGCGCCCCACGGGGCGCCGCTTCCACCACATCACCACAGCCGACACCGCCAACCCCACGATGGCCAGGCAGGCCACCGCCATCACGAGCTGATTGACCCAACCAAACTGCTGACCGGTGTGTATCTGTATGCCCCATTCGATCACGCGTCCGGCCACGCCGTAGTCTCGGTAACCGACGTCGGACAGCACGCGGCCGCTGTAACGGTCCAGGTGCACCACACGCTGGCCGCGCACGTCGTCAGGAAAGGACATCGCCGCGTAGGTGCCCTGGGGGCCACGGGGCAGGCTGATGGGCGTGTCTAGGGGCAGATCCAACTCGGCAAAACGACGCGCCGCTTGATTGAGGCCAAAGGAGCTCGACACCACCGGCGCGTCCGATGGGCTGTCGGGCGCCACCGTGTGGCCGGCGTGGGATGGCTCGGACTGTGGCGACGGTGCTTGCGACAACAACCACGGCGTGGTGTGGCCCGCCACCGGCTCCAGCGGCGTCGAAGCCGGACCAGGCCCGAACAGGTGCGGCGGAAGCCCGACACCCAACTCCTGCGTCAGACGGCCGAACTGCTGGCCCCAATACGCCGACCAGGGCATGCCCGTGACCGCCAGAAACAGGATGGCGACCGACGCGGTCACGCCGGTCACCGCGTGCAGGTCGCGCCACCACATCCGCTGCGCCGGCCGGCCCCGCACCCGGTACACGCCCGCCTGGCGACCTCGCGGCCACCACAACACCACCCCCGACACCACCAGCACAATGGCCCACCCGGCCACCACCTCGACCCAGAGGTTGGCCCAGCGCCCGGCGATGGCCAAGGAATGCAGGCGTTTGACCACCTCCATCAAGCGGCCATCGTCGCGCAGCTCACCCAACACCCGGCCCGTGACCGGGTCGAGGTAAACGCCCACGGTGCCGTCCGGGGTCAACACGCCCACCTCCACACTGCGCCCAGGCGCCGCGGGCGCCACAAAACGCACCGCTTGCCCAGGGCGCGCAGCCACTGCGTGACTGACCAAGGTCTCCGCGTCCAGCGCATCGCCCGGCGGGCTGTCCACCGTTCGCAACGACGCGTAGACCAGCGACTCGATGGGCGCCTTGAACACATACAACCCACCCGTGACCGCCATCAACG
>DASUIK010000061.1:0-12813 GCA_036279795.1 Burkholderiaceae bacterium
GCCTGTTGCGCCGCGTGTTCGGGTCGGGCTCGCTCACGGGCATGGAGCCGCGCCGCGTGGCCTTGGTCGATCAGGAAGCCTCGATGCTGGACCTGGTGAAAAGTGGCGTGGGCTTGAGCCTGGTGCGCGATTCGAGTGCGATGCGCGAAGCGCAGGCCCACGGCCTGGTGGTGGCCGACCGGGTGGCGCTGGAGTGCGACCTCAGCTTTGTCTGCCTGGCCGCCCGCACTGGCGAGCCGGTGATTGCCAGCGCGTTGGCGGCGCTGGACAGCGTCTGGGCGTGAGTTTCCGGTTCATCAGCCGCGCCCTAGCAGGCGCTTGACCAGAGGATGCTGCACCTTGCGTTCGGTGCCGATGGCAAAAAAGTGTTCCAGCACGCCATCGACGTCGGCGAACCAGGCCACACCGTAGCGCTGGGTGAGTGTTTCGCGCATCCGGTCGGGTGCGGGGAAAACGCCCAGGCCCGAGGCGCCGAAGGTGCTGAGCAGCGCGCTGTCCTCGAACTCGCCCACCACATGCGGTGACACACCGTGGCGCTCGAACCAGTGGTCGATGCGTGGGCGCACGGCTGTGTGGGCGCTGGGCAGCAACACCGGCACCGAGGCCAAGTTGTCCGGGAAGTTCACCCCCGCCTGCGCCAGCCACTGCGGGGGCGCGTACCAGCCCAGGGGCGAGCTGCCCAGCGCGTGGCTGTAAAGGCGCAGGTTGGGGTTGGGCGGCGCAGCGCGGTCGGACAAGACCACGTCCAGCCGGTGCAGGGCCAGGTCGCCCAGCAGGTCTTCGAACTCGTCTTCGTGGCACAGCAGGCGCAAATGGGGCTCGGCCAGCGCGGGCGCCAGCAGATCGCGCACGGCCAGCTTGGGCAGTCCGTCCGAGATGCCCACCGCCAGCCGCACCTGGGTGTGGGTGGCGGCGTCGCGCACCGTGTGGTGCAACTGCTCGCCCAGCTGGAAGATTTGTTCGGCCAAGGGCAGGGCGGCTTGGCCGGCATCGGTCAGGGCCAACCCACGTCCGGCGGGCTTGAACAAGGCGTGGCCCAGCGATTGTTCCAGAGCCCGCACCTGGGCACTGACCGTTTGCACCGCCATGCCCAGGCGCGCGGCCGCATGCGACATGCCCCCTTCTTTGGCCGTGACCCAGAAGTAGTAGAGGTGCTTGTAGTTAAGTTCCTGGCTCATGTTTCGAATTTATCTGAAAAAACTTTCCAAAACATATGCTTTTATGTGAATAAGTGTGCGCCTAAGGTCGGGTTTTGTTCAACCGAAGGAGCCTCACATGCAGATTCGAGTGGAAACCGCGCGCGACGACCTGGACGGCGATGCACGCCAGCGCATTGAGCGACGGGTGCGTTTCGTGATGCGCCGCATGCGTGCCCAAGTCATGCAAGTGCACGTGCGGCTGCGCGACATCAATGGCCCCCGGGGCGGCGTCGATCAGTCGTGCCAGATCACCCTGGCCACCGACCAGCACGGTACCTTGGTGGTGCATGCCGTTGAGCGCCATGCCATGGAGGCTTTGGCACAGGCGCTCAAACGGGCGGCGGGTGCGCTCGTGCGCTCCTGGCAGCGCCAACGCCGCCCGGTGCGGGGGTGGGCACGCCGCCAGGCACTCGCCGCCGGGGGCGCGGCATGAAGTGGCTGCTGTGGTCGGTGGTGGCGTTGGCGGCGCTGTTCTGGACGGGCTTGGTGGCCGTGGGCGCGCAGCTCAGCGACTGGCTGGCCGGTGTGGTGGCCAGCGGCCAGGCGGTGGAGGTGGCGCGCGGCGCGGCGCAATGGCCGGTGCCCGCGTGGTTGGGCTTGTGGGTGGACCCGGCCTGGGTGGCGTTGCTCCAACAGGCCTGGGCAGACGCCTTCACCTGGCTGTCTGATCTGTTGCCGGCCACCGCTGGGTGGGCCGGCAACTTGCTGGGCTGGGTGGCGCCTTTGCTCTGGGTGGTGTGGGCGCTGGGACTTGGGCTGATGCTGTTGCTCGCCGGCGGCCTGCATTGGTTGATGGCCCGGCGTGATGCAGCAGCCCAACCCAGCAGTTGAACACCGCAGCCAGCCCATGAGCCGACAATTGGCAGGCCACCTGCGTGCCCGCGCAGCCGATGCCAGCGATGCCTGGCGGCTCACACTGGCCGAGTTGTTGGCCTTGCAGGACAGCCAGTCGCTGCCCAGCGTCTTGTTGCTGAGCGCAGCGCTCACCATGCTGCCGGTGGCGGGTGCCGGCACGGTGCTGAGCTTCTTGCTGTGGTGGTTGGCCTGGGCGTGGTGGCGCGGGCACGACCGGCTGCCGGTGCCCCGCCGTGCGCTGGAGCTGAGCCTCAGCCCGATCTGGAGCCGACGCTGCCTGCATGGCCTGGCCTGGGTGTTTGAGCAGGCGGATCGCTGCCTCAAACCGCGCTGGGCGCTGTGGGTCCACCAGCGCACGCAGCCCTGGTGGGGCGTGTGGGTGTCGCTCATGGCCACGGTGATTTTTCTGCCTTTGCCGCTGGGCAATGTGCTGCCTGCCCTCAGCCTGATGTTGGTGGCCTTGGGGTGGATGTTTCGCGACGGCCTGGCGCTGGCACTGGCAGGTGCCACGGGTATCGCTGCGCTGGGCTACGTGGTGGTGTGGTGGGAGCTGCTGCTGCGTTTGTTGGTCGCAGGTCTCCCCCACCTTCCGTGGCTTCAGGCGACCTGATCGACCGACCTGAGTGTCTCCAGGTACGAGGCCAGCGCATCGTCGGCCAGCGGTCGCGCGAACAGGTAGCCCTGGAACTGCCCGCAGCCATGGCGGCGCAGGAAGTCTTTCTGCGCGTCGGTCTCCACCCCTTCGGCAATGACCTGCAGGCCCAGGCTGCTGCCCAGCGTGAGGATGGCACGCACGATGGCGGCGTCGTTGGGGTCGGTCATGAGGTCGCGCACGAAGGACTGATCGATCTTGAGCTGGTCCAGCGGCAGGCGTTTGAGGTAGTTGAGCGACGAATAGCCGGTGCCGAAGTCGTCTAGCGAGAACAGCACCCCGTGCGCGCGCAGCACAGCCATCTTGTCGATCAGGCTGTCCACGTCGTCGGCCAGCACACTTTCGGTCAACTCCAGTTTCAGGCACGACGGGTCGGCGCCTGTGGTGGCGAGGGTGTCCAGCACGTCGCGCACAAAACGTTGGCTGCGGAACTGTTTCACGCTCACGTTGACGGCGATGCTGAGCCCACGGTGCGCCGGATCGTTGCGCCAGGTGGCGAGTTTTTGGCAAGCGGTGGTCAGCACCCACTGGCCCAACTCCAGGATGAAGCCACACTGCTCTGCCAGCGGAATGAACAGCGCCGGTGACACGTTGCCACGGGTGGGGTGTTGCCAGCGCAGCAGCGCTTCCACGCCCTGCACGCGCCCATCCGCTCCCACCTGGGGTTGGTAGTGCAGCCGGAATTCGTTTTTGGCGATGCCTTGGCGCAGGTCTTTTTCAAGGGTGGCGCGTGCGGTGAGGGTGACTTGCAACTCGGCATCGAAAAAACGGTAGGCGTTGCGCCCCGCACCCTTGGCCTGGTACATGGCCATGTCGGCTTGGCCCATGACGGCGTCCGCACTCGCTTTTCCTGAGTCACCGAACAGGGCCACCCCCACGCTGGCGGTGGTGAGGTATTCGCGTTGCTGTGGGTGAAAAGGCTGACTGAACAGGGCCAACACCTTGAGCACCACGGCTTCGGCGTGGGCGGCGGCGGTTGCACGGTCGTCGGCCAGGTTTTCCAGCAGCAGCACAAACTCGTCGCCGCCCAGGCGGGCCACGGTGTCCCCTTCGCGCACCGTGCCGGTCAGGCGCTGCGCCAGTTCCACCAGCAGCTGGTCGCCGGCCTCGTGGCCCCAGGTGTCGTTCAGGGTCTTGAAGTCGTCCAGGTCCAGCATCACCAGCGCGCCGATTTTGTGGTTGCGTTCGGTGGCTTGCAAGGCGTGCTGCAAGCGGTCCAGCAGCAGGCGACGGTTGGGCAGTTCGGTGAGCTGTTCGATGAAGGCCAGGCGCGCAATTTCGGCTTCGGCGGCGCGCTGCTGGGTGATGTCGCGCACCAGGCCGATGTAGGTGGGTTCACCGTCGCGCCGCACCTCGGAAACCGCCAGGTGTATCGGGAAGGCGTGGCCGTCCTTGTGTTGTGCCGTCAGTTCGCGGCCCAGCCCAACGACCTCTTTGGTGCTGGGCTTTTGCATCATCCGGTTGGCCAGATAGCGGTCGTGCCCGCCTCGGTAGCCTTCAGGCAACAACACACTCGCCGGTTGGCCGATGACCTCGTCGGCGCCATAGCCGAAGATGCGGGTGGCGGCCGGGTTGAAGGAGCGGATCACGCCGTAGGGGTCGATGGTGATGATGCCGTCGGCCACGTTGTCCAGGATGGTTTGGTTGTGCTGAGCGGCCTCGGCGAGGCGGCGGGTGGCCTGGATGCGATCGGTGGCGTCCTGCATCACGCCAAAGACGCGCAGGGCCTTGCCGTTGTGGTCGCGCACCGCGTTGCCGTAGCCTTGTATCCAGCGGATCTGATGGTCAACGCGCACCAGCCGAAATTCGACGCTGT
Organism: Burkholderiaceae bacterium; assembly: GCA_036279795.1. Lineage (GTDB taxonomy): Bacteria > Pseudomonadota > Gammaproteobacteria > Burkholderiales > Burkholderiaceae_C > Hydrogenophaga. The sequence continues at coordinate 4,523 of DASUIK010000061.1, forward strand.
AGTGCCCACCTTCTTCGATGCAGCGGTGCAGTTCGGCTTTGACCCGTTCGCGGTCGTCGCGGTGTATCCGATCCAGAAAGTTGTCTGCGGTGCTCTCCAGCACGGGCTTGTGCGCGCCGAGCATGGCGGTCATTTGCCGCGACCAGTACACCCGCTTGGTGGCCAGGTCCCATTCCCAAACGCTCACCTGGGCGTAGTCCAGGCTGAGGTCAAAACGGTCTTCGTTGCGCAGGATGGTGCGCTGGTAGCGGCGGATCATGCGCACCACCTGCACCGACACCAAGCCCCACACGAGCAGAAAGCCGGCGGTGGCGGCGAGCCATTGCCGCAGGTACGGGCGCCACGTGCCTTGTATGGCCGCTTCCACCGGGTAGATCGCCTGGACATGCACCGACATGCCGGGCACCCGTTGCGCCACGCCGGCGAATTCAGCACCGCTGTCAGGGTCGCGCCAAAGGTGGCTCGAGCGGCTGTCGGGCTGTTCTGCGCCATGAAAAGCGGGTGGAAAACTGGCCTCGAATCCAGCACGGCCCTCGCTGACCAGCAACCCCTCCGTCAGCACGTGGTCGCCGTCGATCAACACCCGGTAACGACTCGTTGGCAACAGCTGGGACAGCCGACTCAGCAGCTGTTGCTGAAAGCGGTCCCCGGACACCAGCAGCCACAGCGACGCGTTGTGCAGCCCGGTGAATGCCACGCTCTTGAAAACCACCACCGCCGTGCCCTGGGGTGGGCAATTGCCTGGTGTTTCGGTGGTGGGCATGGGCCACAAACCCGTTGATTCGATCTGGACCTGTGCCTCGGCAAAAACCGCACAGCGAGCCTGCAAGGGCGCGCGCTCGTTGGGTGCACCAGAGGCACTCAGCGCCTCGCCGTTGGCGTTCACCAGCAGCAAATCCAGGGCGCCCGGCACCAAATTCTGGAAGAGGCGCAACTGGGCGTGTGCGTCCTCATCGCGTGCGCCCTTGAGCGCCGTCACCTCGTTGAGCCGCATGCCCAGCTGTGACAGCACGTATTCGATGTTGCGCTGCTGTTCGCCAATGGTGGCCACCTGCATCCGCACGGCGTCTTCCACCCGCTCGCTGGCGGCCTGAACTTCGCTGCGGTGCTGGGCCACCAGATGCAGGGCAACGCCCACCAGCACCACCAGGGCGACGAGCGTGTTCAGTACGGAGGCAACCGCGACGGGCGAAATGCCGTAGCGGTGAGATGTCAATGCTTCGGTGCCGCGGTTCATGCGAACCTCCGCGTCGCCCGCAAAGGCCCACAAACGACAAGCACCGACAGACGCGCGCTGTGTTTTTGGATCATGGATCCACCTCCCTTTTTTCTTTTATGGGAGATTATCGATCCGAGCTACAAAGTTTTTGACAATTTTTTTGAGCTGTGTGGGTATTACGCCGATGTGCGGCTGAAAAACACCGCACTCATCAGCAGGCCGATCGCGACCACCCCGCCGCGCACCCATGCCACGGGCAGGCGCTTGGACCAGCGCGCCCCAAAGAAGCCGCCCGCCGTGGCCGCGGCCATCATGAGCAGGCCTTGTTGCCAGGCGATGGCGCCGGCCAGCACAAACGCCACCACCGAGAGCCACGACAACACCAGCGAGTTGAGGTTTTTCAGGGCATTGACGGTGTTGAGCCGGGTTTCGCCGGCCACCGTGTAGAGCGCCATCAGCAAAATGCCCAGGCCGCCATTGAAGTAGCCGCCATAAATGGCCACAGCCAACAGCGCCGCGTTGCGCCACCGTGGCTCGCCCGTTTGTGAAGAAGCACCGGCCCGGCGCGCGATCCATGGGCCGGCCGCGAACAGCGCCGTGGCAAACAGCAACAGCCAGGGCACGATGCCGGTGAACAGGTGGCTGGGGGTGATCAGCAACAGCAGGGCGCCGGCCACACCGCCCACCGCCGACAACAGCATTTCGAGCTTGAGCCGCCGTGAGGGCAGCGCGCGCAACTCCTCACGAAAACCCAGGGTGCTGCCCAGGTAGCCGGGGCTCACCGCCAGGGCACTCGTGGCGTTGGCCACGATGGGGGGCACACCGGTGAACACCAGCGCCGGAAAGGTGAGAAAGCTGCCCCCGCCGGCGATGGCATTGAGCACGCCAGCGGCGAAAGCGGCAGCGGCCAGCAAGGCGTAGGTGCTGTAGGTGTCCATCGGCGGCGGTGCTCAGCCGTGCAGGTCGTCGCGGCGGGCTATTTCCAGCAGGCGCGCGAGTTCGTGTGGGTGGGCCACCTCGTTGTGGGCGTGCCAGCGCTTGATGAGCCACATCACACCGGCCACGATGACGCCGAAGATGGTGATGGCGGCGAACGCCGACAGGCCCATGCCGGTGGAAAAACTGTAGAGAAAGCCCAGACCCAGGATGCAGGCCTGCTCGTTGAAGTTCTGCACCGCGATCGAGCGGCCCGCACCCATCAGGTTGTGCCCCCGGTGCTGCAGCAGCGCGTTCATGGGCACCACCAGAAAACCGCCTAGGCCGCCCAGCACGATCAGAAACGGCGCGGCCAGCCAGACGTTGTCGATGAAATTCATCAGGATCACCAGCAGGCCCATGGCAATGCCCAGCGGCATGACCTTGGTGGCCTGGTCCAGCTTCATGCGCACCGAGGCCACCACAGCGCCCACCGCCGTGCCAATGGCCACCACGCCCACCAGGCCTGAGGCTTGGGTGGTGCTGTAGCCCAAAGCCGCAGCGGCCCAGGCCAGCACGATGTAGCGCAGGTTGCCGCTCACGCCCCAGAACAGGGTCGTGGTGGCCAGCGAGATCTGGCCCAGGCGGTCACGCCACAGCCGGGTGTTGCAGGTCCAGAAGTCGGGCAGCAGGGTCAGCGGGTTGCTGGGCAGGTGGCGCGGCGTGGCGCCGGTGAGCGGGATGCGGGTGTTGAACCACGCCGCCAGCGCATACACCAGCACCAGGGTGGCGATGGCGGCTTCGGGGCGGGTGTCAATGCCGGTTTCTACGCCCGGCAGATCGATGGCCAGCAGCCAGGTGGACAGCATCGGCCCCACCAGCTGGCCACCCAGCAGCACGCCCAGGATGATGGAGGCGATGGTCAGGCCTTCGATCCAACCGTTGGCCTTGACCAACTGCGAAGGCGGCAGCAACTCCGTCAGGATGCCGTATTTGGCCGGCGAGTACGCCGCCGCACCCAGGCCCACCACCGCGTAGGCGGCCAGCGGGTGCACCCCGCCCAGCATCATCAGGCAGCCCACCACCTTGATGGCGTTGCTGATGAACATGACCTGGCCTTTGGGTTTGGCGTCGGCGAATGCGCCCACAAAAGGCGCCAGCACCACATAGAACAGCGCGAACATGGGCACCAGCGCCGCGCTTTGCCATTCGGCCGAGCCCCGGCTGCGCAACAGCTCGACGGCAGCGACAAACAAGGCGTTGTCAGCCAGCGAGCTGAAAAACTGCGCCGTCATGATGGTGTAGAAGCCGCGCTTCATGGCGATGAATTTCCGGGGCTGTCAGGCGGTCAAGGCGCGGTGGAGGTCGAAAGTGCGGGTACAAAGTGGCCTGTCTCAAGACCCACCAATTTGTAATCGCCTGTCACGGGTGGGCGGGTTATAGCACGCCCACCGCGCCCGCATTTTTCTCAGATTGTCATGCCACGTCCGATACTCGCCACCGTTCACACCCAGGCCCTGCGCCACAACCTCGAACGCGCCCGTCAGGCGGCGGGGGGCGATGCCCAGGTCTGGGCGGTGGTCAAGGCCAATGCCTACGGGCATGGCATTGAGCGGGCGTTCGAAGGCCTGCGTGGTGCCGACGGCTTTGCGCTGCTTGATCTGGCCGAGGCTGAGCGCCTGCGCGCGCTGGACTGGCGCGGGCCCATCCTGTTGTTGGAGGGGGTGTTCGAGGCGCGCGATCTGGAGCTGTGTTCTCGCCTCAACCTCTGGCATGCGGTGCACAGCAGCGAACAAATCGATTGGCTTGCGGCCCACAAAACCCACCAGCCACACCGCGTGTTCCTCAAGCTCAACTCGGGCATGAACCGGCTGGGCTTCAAGCCCGAGGCCTTTCGCGCCGCCTGGGCGCGGCTCAACGCCTTGCCGCAGGTTGATGAGATCGGTTTCATGACCCACTTCAGCGACGCCGACGGGCCGCGTGGCATTGCCCACCAAGTGGCCGCCTTTGAGGCTGTGACCCGCGACCTGCCTGGCGAGCGCAGCCTGTGCAACAGCGCTGCCACCTTGCGCCATGCCAGCACGCCACTGGCTGCCGATGGGCAACCCTTGACCCTGGCCGCCGACTGGGTCCGCGCCGGCATCATGGTCTACGGTGGTGCGCCCGACCACCCCGAGCGCACCGCCGCCGACTGGGGTCTGATGCCGGCCATGACCTTGTCCAGCCGCCTGATCGGTGTGCAAGACCTGGTGCCGGGCGATACCGTGGGTTACGGTTCGGCCTTTGTGGCTGATCGAGCCATGAAGGTGGGCGTGGTGGCTTGTGGCTACGCCGACGGCTACCCACGCCATGCTTCGGGCAGCACCGCCACTGGCGGGATCGGAGGCCCGGTGCTGGTGGACGGCGTGCGCACCACCTTGCTCGGGCGCGTCAGCATGGACATGCTGGCGGTGGACCTGACCCCTGTGCTGGCCGCTGGCCGCAATGCCGGCCTGGGGGCCGAGGTGGTGTTGTGGGGCCGCAGCGCGAGCGGCGCCGTGCTGAGCGCCGACGAGGTGGCCCAAGGCGCCGGCACCATCAGCTACGAACTCACCTGTGGGGTGGCGCAGCGGGTGCCGTTCGCGGTGGATTGACCGCCCGGGGTCGTCGCAGGGTCTTGGCGGGCGGCCTATCATGAGGCGCTCATTCATTCGGAGCCACGCCATGCCGTCCATCTACGACTTCGAAGCCGAATCCATCAGCGGCAAACCCGTGCCCCTGGCCCAGTACAAGGGCAAGGCGATGTTGATCGTCAACACCGCCAGCGCCTGCGGCTTCACGCCCCAGTTTGCGGGCCTTGAGAAGCTGCACCAGGAATACGGCCCACGAGGCCTGGTGGTGCTGGGTTTTCCATGCAACCAGTTTGGCGGCCAAGACCCGGGTGCCAACGACGAAATTGCCAACTTTTGCCAAGTGAACTATGGCGTCGATTTCCCCATGATGGCCAAGATCGACGTCAACGGTGCGGGCGCCCACCCGCTGTACCAATGGCTCACCGTCGAGGCGCCCGGCTTGCTGGGCAGCAAGGCCATCAAGTGGAACTTCACCAAGTTCCTGGTGGGCAAGGACGGCCGCGTGATCAAGCGCTACGCACCGCAAGACGCCCCGGCGTCGCTGGCCAAGGACATCCAGGCGGCTCTGGCTGCCTGACGTTGTCAGGCAGCGGCCTGTGCCTCTGCCACCAGCCAAGCCCGCAACAGCCCCACCGCGATCGGCTCCTCGGCCAGTTCGGGGGTCACAAACCAATAGCGCCGGCCGCTGGCAAATGGGCGGTCGCAGGCCACCACCAGCTCGCCGCGCGCCAGCTCGTCCTCTACCAACAAGCGCGGCACCAGCGCCACGCCCAGGCCGTGTGCCGCCGCAGCTGCGGTGAGCGAAAACAGCTCGTGGCGCGGGCCTGCCAGGGCCAGCGGGGCGTCCACGCCATTGGCTTCGAACCACTGGCGCCAGGCATCGGGGCGGGTGCTTTGTTGCAGCAGGGGCAGCTGGGCCACGTCCGCAGGGTGCAACTTCTGGCGCCCCGATAGCAAGGCCGGGCCACAGACCGGTACCACCACTTCGGGCAGCAGCTCCGTGGCGTGGGTGCCGGCCCAGTTGGCCACTTGTTCGGGTGTGCCGGCGTAGAGGGCAGCGTCCCGCTCCGAATCGGCAAACAGGAAGGCGCGCGTGCTGGTTTCGAGGTGCACCACGATTTCAGGGTGTTGCCGCGCCAGCGCGGGCAGGCGAGGCATGAGCCAGCGGGTGGCAAAGGTCGGCACGGCAGACAGGTGCACCGCTCGGCTTTGGCCAAAGCGTGCCATCGCATCCAGTGTGTCGCGCTCCAGCGCGTCCAACCGGCGGGCCACCTGCTGGGCGTAGTCCGCGCCGCTGGGGGTGAGCAGCACACCGTGCCGCGTGCGCTGGAACAACTGCACATTCAGGAATGACTCCAACTGCGCAATCTGCCGCGAGACCGCACTCTGGGTGAGCGCCAGCTCCTGGGCCGCGCGGGTGTAACTCTGATGACGCGCCGCAGACTCAAAGCACTGCAGGGCCTGGGTGGAGGGAATCTTGCGACGCATGGGGTGATTGTGCTTAAAAATGCGTGAAACGCATATCTGGGTGCAAAACAATTGTTTGCTTCCCGGTGCGCGCCCGCCTACGATGCATCCATTCGCAACCTGCACCGCTTTTTAGGAGACCTACCATGGCCCGCACCGCATTCCAATGGGACGACCCGTTTCTGCTCGACCAGCAACTGACCGAAGACGAACGCATGATCCGCGATGCGGCCCGTCAGTACTGCCAGGACAAGCTGATGCCGCGCGTGCAGGACATGTTCCGTCACGAGAAAACCGATGTCAGCATCTTCCGCGAGATGGGCGAGCTGGGCCTGTTGGGTCCCACCATTCCCACGCAATATGGCGGCGCTGGCCTCAACTACGTGAGCTACGGCTTGGTGGCGCGCGAAATCGAGCGCGTGGACTCGGGCTACCGCTCCATGGCTTCGGTGCAGTCGTCGCTGGTGATGGTGCCGATCAACGAATTCGGTACCGAAGCACAAAAGCAGAAGTACCTGCCCAAGCTGGCCTCGGGTGAGTTCATCGGTTGCTTTGGCTTGACCGAACCCGACCACGGCTCCGACCCCGCTTCCATGGCCACCCGCGCCTACAAGGTGGACGGCGGCTACAAGCTCAAGGGCAGCAAGATGTGGATCACCAACAGCCCGGTGGCCGACGTGTTTGTCGTGTGGGCCAAGGAAGTGTCCGAAGGCGGCGCCGTCGGCCCCATCCGCGGCTTCGTACTGGAAAAGGGCATGAAGGGCCTGAGCGCTCCGGCCATCCACGGCAAGGTGGGCCTGCGCGCCTCCATCACCGGCGAGATCGTGATGGACGACGTGTTCTGTCCCGAAGAAAACGCCTTCCCCGAAGTGCAAGGCCTCAAGGGCCCCTTCACCTGCTTGAACAGTGCCCGCTTTGGCATCGCCTGGGGCGCCATGGGTGCCGCTGAATTCTGCTGGCACACCGCGCGCCAGTACACGCTGGACCGCAAGCAGTTCGGCCGCCCCCTGGCCGCCAACCAGCTGATTCAGAAGAAGCTGGCCGACATGCAGACCGAAATCACCCTGGGCCTGCAAGCCGCCCTGCGCGTGGGCCGCATGAAGGACGAGCACCAGAACGTGGTGGAAATCACCTCCCTGATCAAGCGCAACAACTGCGGCAAGTCGCTGGACATCGCCCGCCTGGCGCGCGACATGATGGGCGGCAACGGCATCTCCGACGAGTTCGGCGTGGCCCGCCACCTGGTCAACCTGGAAGTGGTGAACACCTACGAAGGCACGCACGATGTGCACGCGCTGATCCTCGGCCGTGCGCAGACTGGCATCGCCGCATTTGCGAACTGATCGTTCACTGAATCGCTGAAACCAGGCGCCCTGTCTCCTCGCTGGAGCCAGGGCGTTGTCCATTTGTTGAGATCCTCCATGACCACCTCCCCAGGCGCTCTTTCTCATCTCAAAGTCCTCGACCTGTCCCGTGTGCTCGCGGGCCCTTGGTGCACCCAGATCCTGGCCGATCTCGGGGCCGATGTGGTCAAGGTCGAAAAACCCGGCGAGGGCGACGACACCCGCAAGTGGGGCCCGCCCTTCGTCAAAGACGCGGCGGGCAACAACACCGAACACGCCAGCTACTACACAGCGGCCAACCGCAACAAACGCTCGGTCACCATCGACATGGCTAAGCCCGAAGGCCAGGCGTTGATCCGCCAGATGGCCGCGCAGGCCGATGTGCTGGTGGAGAACTTCAAGGTCGGTGGCCTCAAAAAATACGGGCTGGACTACGACAGCCTCCAGGCCGTGAACCCGCGCCTGATTTACTGCTCGGTCACCGGCTTCGGCCAGACCGGCCCCCACGCCGAGCGCGCTGGCTACGACCTCATGATCCAGGCCACCAGCGGCATGATGAGCATCACCGGCCGCCCGGACGACGTCCCCGGCGGGGGCCCGCAGCGCGTGGGCGTGGCGCTCACCGACATCTTTACTGGCGTCTACTCGGCCACTGCCATCCTGGCCGCGATCGAAACCCGCCACCGCACTGGCGCCGGGCAGCACATCGACATGGCCTTGCTCGACGTGGGCATG
>DASUIK010000062.1:0-11199 GCA_036279795.1 Burkholderiaceae bacterium
CCCTCCAAAAAACCGGCTCACGCCGGTTTTTTTATTGGTGAAGCCAAGCGTCAAAGAAAAAGACCCGACCGCTTGCGCAGATCGGGCCAAACATCTTTTGTGGAGATGATCTCTCTGACAGCTCAGTGACGGCGGGTCCTCGCGAACCCGCCGTGTGGTTCAACGGTTGTAGGCGGTTTCGCCGTGCGAGCGGATGTCCAAGCCTTCGCGCTCGTCTTCCTCGCTGACACGCAAACCGATCACCATGTCAACGATCTTGTAGGCCACGAAGGACACCACGCCGGACCACACGATGGTGATCAGCACGCCCTTGAGCTGGATCCAGACCTGAGAAGCGATGGAGTAGTCGGCAGCGGTCACCATGGTGGCGGTGACCCAGTCGGCCACGAAGCCAGGGCCACCCAGTGCGGGGCTGTTAAACACGCCCGTCAGCAGGGCGCCGATGATGCCGCCCACGCCGTGCACACCAAACACGTCCAGCGTGTCGTCGGCACCCAGCATGCGCTTGAGACCCGTCACACCCCACAGGCAGGCGAAGCCGGCGATGAAGCCGATCACCAGCGCACCACCGATGCCCACGTTGCCAGCGGCAGGGGTGATGGCCACGAGGCCTGCCACGGCGCCAGACGCGGCACCCAGCATGGAGGCCTTGCCCTTGTGCATGGCTTCACCCACGCACCAGGCCAGCACGGCGGCGGCGGTGGCGGCAAAGGTGTTGATGAAAGCCAGGGCAGCGAAACCGTTGGCTTCCAGAGCGGAGCCGGCGTTGAAGCCGAACCAGCCCACCCACAGCAGCGAGGCGCCCACCATGGTCAGCGTCAGACTGTGCGGAGCCATGGCTTCCTTGCCGTAGCCGATGCGCTTGCCCACCATGTAGGCACCCACCAGACCGGCAACAGCGGCATTGATGTGCACCACGGTGCCGCCGGCGAAGTCCAGCGCGCCGTGTTGCCAGATCAGGCCGGCCTTCGCCGTCATTTCGGCAGCCACCTCGGCCGAGGTGTAAGCGTCCGGGCCCATCCAGAACCACACCATGTGGGCCATGGGCAGGTAGCTGAAGGTGAACCAGATCACCATGAACAGCAGCACGGCGGAGAACTTGATGCGCTCGGCGAACGAGCCCACGATCAGCGCGCAGGTGATGCCCGCAAAGGTGGCCTGGAACGCGGCGAAGATGATTTCGGGGATGACCACGCCCTTGCTGAAGGTGGCGCCGTTGGCAAAGGTGCCCGCGACGTTGTCCCAGATGCCCTTCATGAACAGGCGATCGAAACCACCGATGAAAGCGTTGCCCTCGGTGAAAGCCAGGCTGTAGCCGTAGACGAACCACAGCACCACGATCAGCGAGAAGGTGACCATGACCTGCATCAGCACGGACAGCATGTTCTTGCTGCGCACCAGGCCGCCGTAGAACAAGGCCAGGCCGGGCACGGTCATCAGGATGACCAGCAGGGTGGCCACCATCATCCAGGCGGTGTCACCCTTGTTGGGCACAGGTGCCGGCGCCGCTTCAGCGGCCGCCGCAGGGGCTGCCGCAGCAGGTGCAGCAGCAGGTTTGGCATCGGCTGCTGGCGCCGCCGGGGCGGCCGCAGCAGCAGGCGCCTCGGTGGCGGCAGGCGCAGCGGTCTGGGCCATGGCGGTGAAGCCGCCGAAGGTCAGACTCAGGCCCAGAAACAGGCCAGTGATCAATTTTTTCATGGGGTGACTCTTTCTTCTGCGTTGGTTGCCACGGTCAGAGCGCTTCTTTGCCGGTCTCGCCGGTGCGAATGCGCACAACCTGGTCCAGGCTGTAGACAAAAATCTTGCCGTCGCCGATCTTGCCGGTGCGTGCCGCACCTTCGATGGCCTCGATGACGCGATCGACCAACTCGTCGGCAACCGCCGCTTCGATCTTGACCTTGGGCAGGAAGTCGACCACGTATTCGGCGCCACGGTACAGCTCGGTGTGCCCTTTCTGGCGGCCAAAGCCCTTGACTTCGGTGACGGTGATGCCCTGCACGCCGATGCCCGAAAGCGCTTCGCGCACTTCGTCCAGCTTGAAGGGTTTGATGATGGCGGTGACCAGTTTCATGGGGTTCCTCTCGATCGCGTTTCGGTCCGGCCAGCCGCTGGCGGCGGTTGGCCGGCGGGTTATCACATGGCCTTGGCGAAGGTCACGACCAGGCGGTTCTTGTTGATGTCGCCGTAGACGTTTTTCTTGTTGGCGCCCACGAAGGCGCCCTTGACCGAGTAGCCCTCGCCCAGATCGTAGGCCAGGCCAACGCTGTAGTCGGTGTAGTCGGTGCCTTGCTTGAAGTCGGTGAAGCCCACCGCCACACTGGCGGTCAGGCCCTTGGCGACTTCGGTCGAATAGCTCAGGCTCAGGTAGCTGGCCTTGCTGCCGCCGAAGTACTGATCAGAGACGGTGCGGGAGTACTTGGCACCAAAACCTGCATAGCTCACGCCACCGTAGATTTCATTGGTGTTGGCCACGCCGGCACCGGGGTACATGTAGCGCAGGAAGCCCACGTCGTAGCCCACGCCTGCGACTTCGCCCTTGTAGCCGGCGTAGATGTCGGACTCCAGGCTGTTGCCCGGCAGCCAGGTCACGTTGGAGTTCCAGTTGCCCACGTAGAAACCGCTCGAATGGGCGTAATCAAAACCACCTTGCAGAGCCGGCTTGTTGGCGGTCTGGTCCTGACCGCGGAACTTGTAACTGCTGTTGATCGAGACGTTGGCCGACAACTGGGCCGAAGCCAGCATGGGGGCAGCGGCCAGTGCAACGATGGCCAGGGACTTGAATGCAGAAATTTTCATGGAGGACTCCGGTGGTTGATGGAAGACGGGCCTCTTAAGCAGGGACTGTGCCAAGCAATGTCAAACGCGGTGATCGGCGCCCCTCACCGGGGCTGGGGCGCTGTACCATGCACCGGTTCGCTCACCTGACGGGCCAGCCTGGCCACGACGCGGGTGTCTGAACAGGGTTTTCGCACCAACAATGTGCAATCAGGGGCTGGTGCACGGCCCCGAAGCAATGCACCAACACAGGGAGTGGCGCCATGGGCTTGTCTTTGGTGCACAGCCGGGCCTTGTTCGGCCTGGACGCACGGCCGGTGTGCGTGGAAGTTCATCTGGCCAACGGCTTGCCCAGCTTCACCTTGGTGGGCCTGGCCGAAACCGAGGTCAAGGAGGCGCGCGAGCGGGTGCGCTCGGCCCTGCTCAACGCCGGGCTGGAATTTCCGTCCAACAAGAAGATCACCGTCAACCTGGCGCCCGCCGACCTGCCCAAGGACTCGGGCCGCTTCGACCTGCCCATGGCCATGGGCCTGCTGGCCGCCAGCGGTCAGGTGGACGCCCACCGCCTGCGCGGGTGGGAATTCGCCGGCGAGCTGTCGTTGGGCGGTGAGCTGCGGCCAGTGCGCGGGGCACTGGCCATGGGCTTGGCGGCTGGGCAATCGCAGGCTGAGGCGATCCGACTGGTGCTGCCACCCGGCAGCGCCGAAGAGGCGGCGCTGGTGCCCTCGGCACAGGTGTACCGCGCCACCCACCTGCTCGACGTGGTGCGCCGCTTCCTGCCGGTTGCTGCGGGTGAGCCCCCGGCCGAAGCCCAGGAAGATGACAGCGGCTGGCAGCGCCTCAGCCCCGGGCCGGCCACGGCCATCCCCCGGGCCGACCGCCCCGACCTGGCCGACGTCAAGGGGCAGTCGCTCGCCCGCCGGGCGCTGGAAATCGCGGCGGCGGGTGGGCACAGCGTGTTGTTGGTGGGCCCTCCAGGCAGTGGCAAATCCATGCTGGCCCAGCGGTTTGCCGACTTGCTTCCGCCCATGAGCGAAGCCGAAGCCTTGGAGGCGGCTGCAGTGGCATCGCTGGCAGGCCGCTTCCGCCGCGAGGACTGGGGCCTGCGCCCGGTAGCGGCGCCGCACCACACGGCCAGCGCCGTGGCGTTGGTGGGTGGCGGATCGCCCCCGCGTCCCGGAGAAATTTCGCTCGCCCACCATGGGGTGCTGTTTCTCGACGAACTGCCGGAATTTCCGCGCTCGGCCTTGGAGGCGCTGCGCGAGCCACTGGAAACGGGCCGCGTGCGCATTTCCCGCGCAGCGCATCAGGTCGAATTCCCTGCGCGCTTTGTGCTGGTGGCGGCCATGAACCCCTGCCCTTGCGGCTACCTCGGTCACCCACAACGCGCCTGCCGTTGCACGCCGGACCAGATCCACCGCTACCAGGGACGCGTCAGTGGGCCGCTGCTGGACCGCATCGATCTGCACATCGACGTGCCAGCACCGGCAACGGACGCCTTGCTCGATGGCCCGCCGGGCGAATCGACCGCGGACGTGGGCTCACGGGTGGCGGCCGCGCACGCCTGCGCGTTGACCCGGCAAGGCTGCAGCAACCAGGCCTTGCAAGGCCGTGCACTCGAAACCCACGCCCAACTCCATCCGTCGGCCGCCGCGCTGCTGGCCAAAATTGCCGCGCGCCTGGCCTGGTCTGGGCGCAGCACGCACCGCGCGCTGCGTGTGGCACGCACCATCGCCGACCTCGCTGGATCGGCACACATCGAAGCCCCTCACATCGCCGAAGCGGCCCAGTACCGGCAAGCGTTGCGCGGCACGTGAAAATGTGAGCGACTGTGACAAACCCAGCCCTGGGGGCGCCGATTCGCGCTTACCATAAGCGCCACCCGCCCGCCCACAGGGCCGTGCCAACATCGGGGGTGGCGACCACACACATTGCCCGCCATGCCCATGAGCCCGTCCGCCGCGCAAGCACAGCCCCGCACCGCCTCCACCCCGGCAACGTTTTCTTGGCCCACCCCGCCCTACGCGAGCTACCGGGATGACGCGGCTGGCGTGCAGGGCTGGCCCTGTGCGGTGGAAGGCGTCAACGGGCAGACGCGCAACTGCCTGCTGATGTCGGTCACACCGGCCAACCGGGTGGCGCTCATCCAGGTGCCGCCGGCGCAAGTGAACATGCCGCTGCGCTTCTCCATGTTCCGGCGCATCGTGCTCAAAATACCGCTGGCCCCGGCCGGCCCGGCGCTGGACGCCGACGGTTTTGCCCAAAGCGAACTGCTGGACTACCGACAGCGTCTTCAGTACCGCGTGCTTCTGGCCGATGGCAGCTCGGCCGAGGGCGAAACGGTGGGCCATGTCGAGAACACCACCGGCCTGTTCCTGTTCCACCCGCTGGACGACCGCGACACGGTGGAGCGGGTTTTCTACCCCAAAGAAGCCTACCAACACGTGCAGTTGGGCGAGTCCATCGGCCAGGTGCTGGTGGAAACCCATGCGGTGACCAAGGAGCAGGTGGAGCTGGCCGCAGCGGAGCAGGAGAACCTGCGCAACCGGAAGCTGGGCGACTACCTGGTCATCAAGGAAATCGTGCAGCCCGAGCAACTGCTGCAAGCCTTGGAGCAGCAGTCGAAGATGCCGATGGTGCGCATCGGGGAAGCGCTGACCGCGCTGGGCTTGATTTCGGACGACCAGCTCAAAGAAGCGCTGGACCGGCAGAAAACCGAACGCACGGTGCCGCTGGGTGAGTTGCTCGTCAAAGGAGGCCTGCTCTCGCGCCAAGACCTCCAGACGGCGCTGGCCCGCAAGATGGGCTTTCCGGTGGTGGACGTGGCGAGCTTCCCCATCGAAGCCGACGCCTTGCGCAAGGTGCCTTTCGCGATGGCCAAGCGGCTCAAGGTGCTGCCCCTGCTTTATCGCGACGGCGTGTTGATCGTCGCCGCCGAAGACCCGTCCAAACGGGCCACCATTGAAGAACTGGAGTTCACGACTCAGAACAAGGTGGTGGCCGCACTCGCTGGCATCGCCCAACTCGCCCAGACCCTGCCGGCGGCCTACGGCAAGTTTGGCCTGGATGCCTCCAAGGTGCTGTCCATGCCCGGACGCCCTGAAGAGCTGGAGCCCGCCACGGCCGACAAACTGCTGGAGTCGCTGGAGCAACAGTCCGGTTTTGCCGAGCTGGACAACGAGCCGCTGATCGAGCAGTCGGACAACTCGCTGGTGCGATTGATCAACACCATGATCATCGACGCCTGCAACCAGCACGCTTCCGACATCCACGTCGAAACCTACCCCACGCGGCGCAAGGTGCGCATCCGCTTCCGCAAGGACGGCCACCTCGCCCCCTACATGGAGCTGCCCCACACCTACCGGGCTGCGCTGGTGGCGCGCATCAAGATCATGTGCGACCTCGACATCTCCGAACGCCGCAAGCCGCAGGACGGCAAGATCGAGTTCGCCAAGTTCTCCAGCCAATACCCGGTGGAACTGCGCGTGGCCACCGTGCCCACCCAAGGGGGCGCCGAAGATGTGGTGATGCGCATCCTGGCTTCGGCCAAGCCCATGCCCATGCCCGAACTGGGCCTGAGCGCCCCCAACCTGGCACAGCTCAAAGAAGCCGTGGAACGCCCCTACGGCATGGTGTTGTGTGTCGGCCCAACGGGCTCAGGCAAAACCACCACGCTGCACGCGGTGTTGCAACACCTCAACACCCCGCGCCGCAAAATCTGGACAGCCGAAGACCCCATCGAAATCACCAACCCCGACCTGCGCCAGGTGCAGGTCAACCCCAAGATCGACTGGACCTTTGCCAAGGCGCTGCGCTCGTTCCTGCGCGCCGACCCCGACATCATCATGGTGGGCGAAATCCGCGACCAGGAAACCGCCCAGGTGGCCATCGAAGCCTCACTCACCGGCCACCTGGTGCTCAGCACGCTGCACACCAACAGCGCGCCCGAAACCATCCTGCGCCTGCTCGATATGGGCATGGACCCGTTCAACTTCTCCGACTCATTGCTGGCGGTGGTGGCACAGCGCCTGGTGCGGCAGTTCTGCAACGAATGCCGCAAAACCGAGGTGGCCACCGCCGAGCAGGTGGACGAGCTGGTGCGCGACTACCTGCGCGCCTTCCCCGACGACCTGCGCCCCAGCGCCGACGCGGTGAAAGCCGAATGGGTGGCGCGCCATGGCCGACACGGGCAGTTGCAACATTTCCATGCCCCTGGCTGCAGCCACTGCGACAACACCGGCTTCAAAGGCCGCATGGGGGTGCATGAGCTGATGGTCAACGGCCCCGAGCTGCGCCGGCTGATCCAGTCGCACTCGCGCCCGGAACAGCTGCAACACGAGGCCATGCGGCACAGCCACTTTCGGACCTTGCGTCAGGACGGCATCGAAAAGGTGTTGGCCGGGTTCACCAGCATCGACGAAGTGCGCGCGAACTGTAACTAGCCCACCCCGTCGCTTGCCCGCTGCGCGTGGCCGCATCCCCCTCAAGGGGCGACACCAGCCGTCCGGCAAAGCCGGCCCGGCGGTGTCCCCGGGTGAAAGCCCTTCCACCGCCGATGTCGGTTGGTTCGCTCAGAGGTTCGGTGCGAGGAGGCGCTGCAGCCCGCGTTCGTCGGTGTGTTTGCGGGCCGACAGGTCTCGCACCTGATCATCACCAATGCGGCCCACGTTGAAGTAGGTGCTTTGTGGGTGTGCCAGGTAAAAGCCGCTGACGCTGGCGGCCGGCGTCATGGCCAGGCTGTCGGTGAGACCCATGCCGATTTCGTCGCACTGCAACAGGTCGAACATGTCGCGCTTGACGCTGTGGTCCGGGCAGGCGGGATAACCCGGTGCCGGGCGGATGCCCTGGTATTTCTCCGCGATCAGCTCTTCGTTGCTCAGGGATTCGTTGCCCGCATAGCCCCACAAATCGGTGCGCACCCGCTGGTGCATGCATTCGGCAAACGCTTCAGCCAAACGGTCGGCCAAGGCCTTGAACAGGATGGCCGAGTAGTCGTCGTGGTCGTCGAGGAACAGCTTTTCGCGCTTTTCACTCCCCAACCCAGCGGTCACCGCAAACACGCCCACGTAATCCGGCGCCACACCTTTGGGCGCAACAAAGTCGGCCAGGCAACGGCTGGGGCGCATCACGCCGTCGATCACCTGCTTTTCCGTCTGCTGACGCAACCCGTGCCAGGTCATGGCCACTTGGCTGCGGCTTTCATCCGTGTAAAGCTCAATGTCGTCGTCGTTCACGGTGTTGGCCGGGTAAAGCCCCACCACGGCGTTGGCTGTCAACCAGCGGCCTTCGATGAGCCGCTGCAGCATGCGCTTGCCATCGCTGAACACGCGCTGGGCCTCGGTGCCCACCACCTCGTCCTTCAAGATGGCCGGGAACGGGCCCGCGAGGTCCCAGGTCTGGAAGAACGGCCCCCAATCGATGAAACGCGCCAACTCGGCCAGATCGAAGTTCTTGAACACCCGGCGGCCGATGAATTTGGGCGACGTCGCCCGGTAAGAGGACCAGTCGATAGGCGTCTTGTTGGCTCGCGCCTGGCTCAATGGCCACAGCGGCACCTGCTTCTTGTTGGCGTGCTGCTGGCGCACTTTGTCGTAGTCGGCATTGAGCTCGGCGATGAACTGGCTGGCCTGCTCACTCAACAAACCTTGGGCCACACCCACGCTGCGGGAGGCATCGGGCACATAGACCACCGGGCCTTCGTAGTGGGGCGCAATCTTGACGGCGGTGTGCACACGGCTGGTGGTGGCACCGCCGATGAGCAGCGGGATCTTGCGCAGGCGGAAGTGGTCGTCCTTCTGCATCTCGCCCGCCACGTACTGCATTTCCTCCAGGCTGGGCGTGATCAAGCCTGACAAACCCACGATGTCGGCCCCCTCAACCTTGGCGCGCGCCAAGATCTCGTGGCACGGCACCATCACCCCCATGTTCACCACCTCGAAGTTGTTGCACTGAAGCACCACGGTGACGATGTTTTTCCCGATGTCGTGCACGTCACCTTTGACGGTGGCAATCACGATCTTGCCCTTGGGTTTGGCATCGCCACCGGCGGCCACCAGCAGGCGTTTTTCTTCCTCGATGTAGGGCAGCAGGTGGGCCACGGCCTGTTTCATCACGCGCGCGCTCTTGACCACTTGAGGCAGGAACATCTTGCCCTGGCCAAACAGGTCGCCGACCACGTTCATGCCGTCCATGAGCGGACCTTCGATCACATGCAGCGGCCGGCCGCCATCGGCACGGATGGCCTGCCACATCTCTTCGGTGTCTTCGGTGATGAACTCGTTCAAGCCGTGCACCAGCGCGTGGCTCAAACGCTCGCGCACCGGCAAGGCGCGCCAGGCGTTTTTGGTGCTGTCGTCGCGCGCGGCGCCCTTGGCGCTTTCGGCAATTTCCACCAGGCGCTCACCTGCGTCCGGTCGCCGGTTCAGCACCACGTCTTCCACACGCTCGCGCAGCGTGGGCTCCAGTTCGTCGTACACACCGATCATGCCGGCGTTGACGATGCCCATGTCCATGCCCGCCTGGATGGCGTGGTACAGGAACACGGTGTGGATGGCTTCACGCACCGGGTCGTTGCCGCGGAAACTGAAGGACACGTTGGACACGCCGCCCGACACCTTGGCACCGGGCAGGTGCTGCTTGATCCAGCGCGTGGCATTGATGAAATCCACCGCGTAGTTGTTGTGCTCCTCGATGCCGGTGGCAATGGCAAAGATGTTGGGGTCGAAGATGATGTCCTCGGGCGGGAAACCCACCTCGTCCACCAGGATGCGGTAAGCGCGCTCGCAAATCTCGATCTTGCGGGCAAAGGTGTCGGCCTGCCCCGTTTCGTCAAAGGCCATGACCACGGCCGCAGCACCGTAGCGGCGCACCAGGGTGGCCTGCCGCTTGAACTCGGCCACCCCCTCCTTCATGCTGATGGAGTTGACAATGCCCTTGCCCTGGATGCACCGCAAGCCAGCCTCAATGACGCTCCATTTGGAGGAATCGATCATCACGGGCACGCGAGCGATATCGGGCTCGGTGGCCATGAGATTGAGAAAACGCACCATGGCGGCCTCGCTGTCGAGCATGGCCTCGTCCATGTTCACGTCGATGACCTGCGCGCCGTTGTCCACCTGCTGGCGCGCCACTGCCAGCGCCTGCTCGTATTCGCCATTCAGGATGAGGCGCGCAAAGGCCTTGGAGCCGGTGACGTTGGTGCGCTCGCCGATGTTGACGAACAACGAGCCCTCCCCCACAACGAGAGGCTCCAGGCCAGACAACAGCATGGGGGGAACGGATGGGGACACGGACATGGGCTCACCTGAAGAAAACACAGCACAGGTGAGCGTCGTTGTCATCCAAGCCTGACACCCGGGCCCCGGGTGCTGCAACGCTCCTTGGTCAAGACGCTATTTTAAGTGCCTGCCCGCTGGCCATCGCACCAGCCATCACAGAAGACAGGCGAAAAAAAACCCACTGCGTTACCGCAGTGGGTGACTTTGATTCAAACGCTGACTGACGTCAGCTCAGAATCAGAAGTTGTGACGCAGGCCAACGCCCAGGCCGTTGGTCTTGGTCAGACCGTCACGCAGCAGAGCTGCGTAGGCGAAGGTGCGCTTGGACACAGCGTACTTGGCTTCCAACACGTAGTCGGTTTCCTTGACGCCGGAGGTCACGCGAGCGATATCAAACGTCAGGGTGACGGGGCCCAGAGGAGCGGAAGCACCAATGGTGAAGCCCTTCTTGTCGCCAGCCGGATCTTGGTAGGAGGCAGCCACGGTGGCCACGCCCAGGTTGTAGGAAGCGCCGATAGACCAGTTCTTCTCGGTGTCTTGCACCTTGTTGTACGACAGGCCAGCGGAGATCGGGCCACCCTTGTAGATGACGTTCATGTCGATCTTGCTTTGCAGGCCGTCAGCAGCGCTGGCGTCGTTGCCCTTCAGGGTGGTGCCCAGGGTAGCGGTCAGGCCACCGAAGCTGGGGGTGGTGTAACCGATGTGAGCGTTGTTACGCGAACCAGCGCCAGCGAATGCGAACTGAGCAGCGGTGGCCGAGTAGTTGGCGGTACCGGTCAGTTCCCAGGCTGCAACGCCGTAGAACGAGGGGGACAGACGACGGCCAGCGTAGATTTCGCCGAAGCCACCGCTCAGGGCTGCGAAAGCAGCGCGCTGCCACGTCACGGAGTCGGTAGCGCCGTTGGCCAGGTTGACACCTTGTTCGAAGTTGAAGGAAGCCTTCAGGCCACCACCCAGGTCTTCCACACCGCGGACGCCCAGACGGCTGTTGCCGTTGTTCAGGGTACCGTTGGCGGTAGCTTGCAGGCTGTCGTTGCCGTAACCCAGACCGGCTTTGTTGGTCTTGGCCAGACCGATGTCAGCCACGCCGTACAGGGTGACGGAAGACTGAGCGAAGGCGGCACCGGTGGCGGCCACTGCAGCCAGA
>DASUIK010000063.1:0-9804 GCA_036279795.1 Burkholderiaceae bacterium
GCTGGCCGACCGCTTTGGCGGCGCCCGCGTGCTCATGGGCGGTGCGCTGCTGTACGCCGCTGGCCTGGCCGGCATGGCACTCACCACCAGCCAACTGGGTTTTGCGCTCACCTCGGGCGTGCTGATTGGCATGGCGCAGGCAGGCACCACCTACGCGGTGGTGTATGGCGTGATCGGCCGGCAGATACCGGCAGAAAAACGCTCCTGGGCCATGGGCATGGCGGCCGCGGCCGGCTCGTTTGGGCAATTCCTGATGGTGCCGGTGGAAGGCCTGCTGATCGCCAGCTACGGCTGGCAAGACGCGCTGTTGGTGCTGGGCGCGGCGGTGCTGCTGATCGCCCCGCTGGCGCTGGGTCTGCGCGAGCCGGGTTTCGCAGGCGGCGCGCCGGCCAAACGCGAACAGTCGATTGCCCACGCGCTGCGCGAGGCGTTCCGCTACCGCAGCTTCCAGTTGCTGATGGCGGGTTACTTCGTGTGTGGCTTCCAGGTGGTGTTCATCGGCGTGCACATGCCCAGCTACCTCAAAGACCACGGCCTGTCGCCCCAAGTGGCGAGCTACGCACTGGCCATCATCGGTCTGTTCAACGTGGTGGGCACCTACGCCGTGGGCGTGCTGGGCCAGCGCCTCTCGCGACCCAAGATCCTGGCCTTCATCTATTTCGCGCGATCGGTGGCCATCACCGTTTTCCTGCTGGCCCCGCTGACGCCGGCCAGCGTTTATGTGTTCGCGGCGGTCATCGGCCTGCTGTGGCTGTCCACCGTGCCGCCCACCAACGCGGTGCTGGCGCAGATTTTTGGTGTGGCCCACCTGTCCATGCTCAGCGGCTTCGTGTTCTTCAGTCACCAGATCGGCAGCTTCATGGGCGTCTGGCTCGGCGGCCTGTTGTACGACCGCACCGGCAGCTACGACGTGGTCTGGTTGCTCTCGATCGCCTTGGGTGTGTTTGCCGGGCTGGTCAACCTGCCGGTGAGGGAAACGCCCATCACACGCCACGCCGCTGGAGCCGCCGCGTGACGACCCGACGCCAAACCGTCTGGACCGTGTTGGCCGCCCTCGCGCTGCTGGCCGTGTTTGGCCTCTACACCCGGCCCGATTTCCTCCTGCAGTTGGCCGACCAACTGTGGGCCTGCTTCTGATGGCCGGCACGTTTCACGGCACCGAGGCGCCCTCGGCCTGGATCACCCGCTGGGCCCACCTGCTGCCCCGCAGCGCGCGGGTGCTCGACGTTGCGTGCGGCGCCGGCCGCCACACCCGTTGGCTGGCCGCCCAGGGGCACCGGCTCACCGCCGTGGACCTCAACCCGGAGGCGATCGCTGGCCTAGAGAACGTGGCCCGCGTGCTGTGCGCCGACATCGAAAACGGCCCCTGGCCCTTGCCCGGCGAACACTTTGACGCGGTGGTGGTGACCAACTACCTCTGGCGCCCGCTGTGGTCCACGTTGATGGACAGCCTCGCGCCGGGCGGCGTGCTGCTGTATGAAACCTTTGCCCACGGCAATGCCAGCGTGGGCAAGCCCTCGCGGCCCGACTTTCTGCTGCAGCCCGGCGAACTGCTGGAGCGTTGCCACGGCCTGCGTGTGGTGGGCTTTGAAGACGGCTTTTGCGACGCGCCGGCCCGCTACGTGCAGCGCATCTGCGCCATCCGGGAGGCCATGCCACTGGCCGACCCACCCACCCGTTACCCTCTGCCCGCCGCCGCCAATTGAGCCCACTGGCTCTGAGTAGAATGTGACGATTGCGCCTCCGGCGCGGCTCACTGACACGGATTCGAGCTATGACCCCCATCACCGGCAGCATCGTTGCCCTCGTTACCCCCTTTCACCCGGACGGCAGCGTCGACTACCCCGCCCTGCGCAAGCTGATCGACTGGCACATCGCCGAGGGCACCGATTGCATCGGCGTCGTGGGCACCACCGGCGAATCGCCCACGGTCAACGTGGACGAGCACTGCGAGATCATCCGCGTGTCGGTGGAACAGGCCAAAGGCCGCGTGCCCATCATGGCTGGCTGTGGCGCCAATTCCACCGCCGAGGCCATCGAACTGGCCCGCTTCGCCAAGAAGGTCGGCGCCGACTGCCAACTTCAGGTCGTGCCCTACTACAACCGGCCCACGCAGGAAGGCCAGTACCAGCACTTCAAGGCCATTGCCGAAGCCGTGGGCGACCTGCCCATGGTGCTTTACAACGTGCCCGGCCGCAGCGTGGCCGACATGCAGCACGACACCGTGTTGCGCCTGGCCCAGGTGCCGGGCATCGTCGGCATCAAAGAAGCCACCGGCAACATCGAACGCGCGCAGTGGCTCATCAAGGACACGCCCGCCGATTTCGCCGTTTACTCCGGCGACGACGCCACCGCCGTGACGCTGATGCTGTGCGGCGGCCAGGGCAACGTGAGCGTGACCGCCAACGTGGCGCCGCGCCTGATGCACGAGCTGTGTGTGGCCGCCATCGCGGGCGACCGCGCCCGCGCCATGCAGATCCAGCTTCAGCTGCTGCCGGTGCACAAACACCTTTTCGTCGAAGCCAACCCCATCCCGGTCAAGTGGGCCGTGGAGCGTTTGGGGTTGTGTGGTGGCACCATGCGCTTGCCCATGACGCCGCTGTCTGCGAACGCGCAGCCAGTGGTCGAGCAGGCCCTGCGTGACGCCGGCCTGCTGGGCTGAACCTTCTCTTCATTGTCGTTTCCTGCCATTTCTGGGTCCACCATGCCAGCACGCCGCCACGCCGCACCCCGCCCGATCCAACACAGCGCACGCCTGGGCGTGCTGGCCTTGGCTGCCCTGCTGGCCAGCGGCTGCAGCGTGTTGGAGTCGGACAAGATCGACTACAAGAGTGCCAAGCGCGCCTCCACCCTGGAAGTGCCGCCCGACCTGACCCAGATCAACCGCGAATCGCGCTACGTCATTCCCGGCGCCAGCGTCACCGCCAGTGGCTTCCAGACCACCCAGGCGGCCGCCGCCAGCACCGCCGGCACCTCGGTGGCCGCCGCCAGCCTGGGCGACGTGCGCATCGAGCGCGCAGGCTCGCAGCGCTGGCTGGTCATCAAGCGCCCGGCCGACCAGCTGTGGCAGCCCGTGGTGGACTTCTGGCAGGAAAACGGTTTCCTGCTGACGCTGGACCAGCAGGCCCTGGGCATCATGGAAACCGACTGGGCCGAAAACCGCGCCAAGCTGCCGCAGGACTTCATCCGCAGCACCCTGGGCAAGGTCTTCGACTCGCTGTATTCCACCGGTGAGCGTGACCGCTTCCGCACCCGCCTGGAGCGCACGGCCGACGGCGGCACCGAGATCTACATCAGCCACCGGGGCATGATCGAGGTCTATTCCAATGACCGCAAAGACCAGACCATGTGGCAGCCGCGCCCGGCCGACCCAGAGCTGGAAACCGAATTCCTGCGCCGTCTCATGGTCAAGCTCGGCGTGCCACAAGACCAGGCCAAGGCACAAGCGGCCAGTGTGACCGTGCCCAGCTCGGCACGTGCCACCACCGTCAACGGCGGCCCTGCCGTGGAATTCGATGACAACTTTGACCGCGCCTGGCGCCGTGTGGGTCTGTCGCTGGACCGCACCGGCTTCACCGTGGAAGACCGCGACCGCGCCCAAGGGCTGTACTTCGTGCGCTACGTCGCACCCAACGCCACCTCCGACAAGGAGCCTGGCTTCCTGGGTCGCTTGTTTGGATCCAGCAAAGCCGCCGAATCGACCCCGGTGCGCTACCGCATCCAGGTGCGCAGCGCCGGCGACAAAACCACCGTCACCGTGCTCGACGCCCAAGGCCAGCCCGACAAATCGGCCAACGCCCAACGCATCACCCAGGTGTTGGTGGATGATCTGAAGTGATGGTGCGCTGAGCCTCCACACATGCAAAGGGCCACCCTCGGGTGGCCCTTTTTTCATGCTGGGTGTCGAGAACCGGGGGGCCTGGCTGGATCAATCGCTGAGCACACCGCCATAAGCCAGGCGGTCCATGCGCTCGATCACACGTGGGTCGGCAGACCAGAAAGTCACTGCACCGCGCAGATGGGTTCGCGTGACCATGCGTGGGGCCAACAACCAGTCGAGGCCACGCACCCGCAGGAACTTGACGCGGGTGATGTCGGTCAGCGGCACACGGGTTTGCAGGAGCCAGCCCTGGCTCAAGCCAGCGGGGCCCAGACTGGTGCGGCTGAACAGGATGTTCAGGTAGCCCCACATCACCATCGCGCTGGCGGCCACACACAAGGCCATCCACTGCATTGACTCGAACCACGGCGCCAGAGAAGCGCGGCCCGCCCAAGCTGCCACGCCGATCGATGCCACCAGCACCGTGGACAGGCACTGGATGACAAGAGGAAACGATGCGCCGCTGACCGTGTCGATGTCGGTCGGTGTGTTCATGGCTTGGATGCAGGTGGGTTGACCGGAGCGCCGTCATCCTTGAACAAGTCCTCGGTGTTGGGCACACCGGCCTCGCTCTCGGGTTCGGTCGGCACGTCGGGCATTTGCACATGCTCCACGTCCAGCGTGACCTTTTCGTCCAGGAACACCGTGACCGTCTGCGGGACCAGGATGACGACCAGCACCAACATCAGCTGAAGCAACACGAACGGGATTGACCCCATGTAGATGTCGCGCGACTCCACCTTGCGGGGCAAGGCTCCGTTCTTGAACAGCGAGTCCGAGATGCCGCGCAGGTAGAACAGCGCAAAACCAAACGGCGGGTGCATGAAGCTGGTCTGCATGTTCACGCACAGCAGCACACCGAACCAGATGAGATCGATGCCCATCTTGTCGGCCACGGGCCCCAGCATCGGCAAGATGATGAAGGCGATCTCGAAGAAGTCGAGGAAGAACGCCAGGAAGAAGATGAAGATGTTGACGACGATCAGAAAGCCCGTCTGGCCGCCTGGCAGACCGGTGAGCATGTGCTCGATCCACAGGCCCCCGTCCACGCCCTGGAACACCAGCGAGAACATGCGCGAGCCGATGAGGATGAACACCACCATGGCGGTGATGCGCATGGTGCCCACCATCGAATCCCGGATCAAAGGCCAGCTCAAGCGACGGTGCATTGCCGCCAGAATGAACGCCCCCACCGCCCCCATGGCGCCCGCTTCGGTCGGCGTGCAGATGGCGTTGGAGATACCGGGCAGACCGCCCATGCTGCCCAGGACCGCGAAGATCAAAACGGCCGATGGGATGATGCCGCGCAGGCACACCCGCCACAACATCCAGCCCTGCAAGGTGCGCTCTTCGGCAGGAATGCCAGGCAGGTCGTTGGGTTTGAGGCGGGTGAGCACATAGGTGTAGCCCACAAAGATCAACACCTGCAGGATGGATGGCCCCCAGGCGCCCTTGTACATGTCGCCCACCGAGCGGCCAAGCTGATCGGCCATCACGACGAGCACCAACGAGGGTGGCACCAGCTGCGTGATGGTGCCCGAGGCAGCCAGCACGCCGGTGGCGTAGCGCATGTTGTAGTTGTAGCGCATCATCACCGGCAGCGAAATCATGGCCATGGCAATCACCTGCCCGGCCACCGTGCCCGTGATGGCGCCCAGGATGAAGCCGACGATGATGACGGAGTAGCCCAGGCCACCGCGCATGGGGCCGAACAACTGGCCCATGGAGTCGAGCAAATCCTCGGCCAACCCGCACTTCTCAAGGATGGCGCCCATCAAGGTGAAAAAGGGAATGGCCAGCAACAACTCGTTGGACAGGATGCCAAACAGGTTCAGCGGCAGGTTGCCCATGAAACTGGTCGGAAACCAGCCCATGTGAATGGCGTAGAAGCCGCAGGCCAGGCCCAGGGCCCCCAACGAAAACGCCACGGGAAAGCCGATCAACATGACGAAGATCAGCCCCGCAAACATCAGCGGGGCAAAGGTTTCGGCGGTCATTGCAGCGGCCTCTCGTAGTGGGTGTCCATGTCGTGGATGTGCATCAACCAACCCACACGCTTGATGATTTCAGACAGCCCCTGCAGCACCAGCAGGCCCATGCCGAACGGAATCGTGAGCATGGCCGGCCAGCGGATGAGCCCACCGGCATTGCTGGACATCTCGTTCGTCACAAACATCTGATGCAGCACCGGCCAAGCGGAGTACATGGTGAACAACGCCATCGGCATGAGGAAGAAGGCCAGGCCAAAGATGTCGACCAGGACTTTGCCGCGCGTTGGGTAGATGCCGTAGAGGATGTCGACCCGCACGTGTTCGTTGACCCGCAACACCTGGGCCGCGCCCAACATCACACAGGCGGCAAACAGGTACCACTGAACTTCGAGAAAGGCGTTGGAACCGATGTCGAGGGTGTAGCGGATGACCGCATTGCCCGCACTGATCAGGCACGCGGCAAAAATGGCCCACTTCGCCACCTTGGCAAACAGGTCATTGAGCGCGTCGATCAGCCGGGCGAGTGCCAGGAGGGTCTTCATCGTGGGGCTCTGAAAGTGATGCTCGCCCAAGCCGGGCGCACGGCAGCCGGTGCACGCCCAGGGGCAGCCTCCGACCGTCGAGCAGCTTAAAAGCCGTCGCGTAAAGACCGCGTAAAAATTGACTCAATCGTCTTGCAGAAGCAGCCGGTATCCGACCCCCGTCTCGGTGACCAGAAAACTCGGCTCCCTCGGGTCGACTTCCAACTTTTGCCTGAGCTGGCGGATGTAGATGCGCAGGTAGTGGCTTTGCTCGGCATGCGCCGGCCCCCACACCTCACGCAACAGCTGCTGGGTGGTGACGACCCGTCCGCCGTGGCGCACCAACACCTCCAGCAACCGCCATTCGGTCGCGGTGAGCTTGAGCGGCTCCTGCGCGCGCGTGACGGTGCGGCTGTGCAAGTCCACCCGCACCTCACCAAAACCCACCACCGATTCGGCGCCCGCCCCCGCATGGCGAGCGTGGCGCAATGCCACCCTGATGCGCGCATGCAGCTCCGCCACACCGAATGGTTTGGTGAGGTAGTCGTCCGCACCGGCGTC
This sequence comes from Burkholderiaceae bacterium, assembly GCA_036279795.1. Classification (GTDB taxonomy): domain Bacteria; phylum Pseudomonadota; class Gammaproteobacteria; order Burkholderiales; family Burkholderiaceae_C; genus Hydrogenophaga. The sequence goes on from DASUIK010000063.1 coordinate 6,954, forward strand.
CAGCGCCAGCACCTTCTGGTGCTCGGCCGTGCGGGCAGACAGCACGAGGATGGGCCGCTGGGTCCAGCGCCGAATCTGGCGCACCAGCTCCACGCCGTCCTGGTCGGGCAGGCCCAAGTCGATGAGGAAGAGGTCGATGCGGCGATTGGCCCCCAGGCTGGCCCCCTCGCGCGCATTGGCGGCCTCGACCACCGTGAAATCAGCCGCCTCCAGCGTGGTGCGCAGCAACTCTCGAATGGGGCGCTCGTCGTCAACAACCAGCACATTCAATCGGGAAGAGACGGACGTGTTCATGTGTCCTCGGGCAGGGTTTGGTGGGTGCTCGGCAGGGGGAACACCATGCGGAACACGGCACCTCCGTCGCTGTAGGCGTGGATGCTGGCGCCGTGCAGTTGCGCCACGGCCGCACAAATGGCCAAGCCCAGGCCGGTGCCCTCGCTCGACCGGGCGTGGCGTTCGCGGTGAAATTTCTTGAAAACGTCCTGTTCTCGCCCGGGCTCCAGCCCAGGACCCTGGTCGCGCACGACCAGCGTCCACTGGGGCGCGGCCAAGGCCACCGCCACCGTGACCTGGGTTCCCGCCGGTGCATGTTGGGCCGCATTGATGAGGAGATTGACCAACACCTGCGTCACCAGCCGGACGTCGCACCAGACCAGTTCGTCACCCTGGGCCTGCACGAGGACATGGTGCTCCCGCAGGGCCGGCCCGGCACTGACCAAGGCTTCGTGCACCAGCTCGTCAAACGGGCACCATTCCAGCTCAGGCTTCACCGCGCCCTCCTGCAGGCGGGCCAGGTCCAACAGATCGCTGGTCAACGATTGCAGGCGCTGCGCCTGTTCCAGCACACTGCGGGCCAACGCGTTGCGCTGGTCCATGGAGATCAGCTCGCCCTGGGTCAACACCGCCGTGGTGGCACCGATGATGGTGGTCAACGGGGTGCGGAAATCGTGGGAGATGCCCGCCAGCAGGGTGTTGCGCACACGCTCGGACTCAGCTTCGACCGCCGCTTGCGCGCTGCGCTCTTCAAAGCGCAGGCGCTCGATGGCCATGGCCATCTGGTGGGCAAACGACTGCAGCAGGTGCAGGTCTTCCGCGCTGCACGCCTCCGCCACCGGGCCACTCACTTGCAGCTCGCCCATCGCCTGTGCCATGACCCGGATGGGAAACCGCAACACCTCACCGCCGCCCGACGGAACCTCATCGTCACCCCCGCCGTCCCGCTGCCAGCGCACGCGGGTGGCGCCCACCACACCGCGCTGCGTGGCCACAGACACCGCGTCCACGATGTCCGCCTCGGTGCGCGCCCGCGCCAAGTGCTGAGCCAGCAGGCTCAGCGATTGAGAGCGATCCGCCAACGCCAGCGCGCGTTGCGCCGTTTCGCGCGAATGTGAAGCGAGGCGGCTCACAGCCACCCCCACCAGCAAGGCCACGGCCAGCGTGAAAAGGTACTGCGGGTCGGTCGGTTTGAGCGACCAGCGCGGCTCCACGAAGATGCCGTCGTAGATGAGCATGCTGCCCACCAGCATGAACAGCGATGCACGCACCGAACACCGCAGGGCCACAAACACCTGCCCGAGCAGAAAAATCAGCGTCAGGTTGATGGGGTGCAGCCAGGGTGCCAGCACGGCACTGACCGCCGTGCAGGCCAACATGGTGGCCAAGGGCACCAGGGTCATCTCCGCCAACGTGCGCCGCCAAGGCAGGCCCGCCACCCCATTGCGCGCCGGCGGCACGGCGGCCTGCACACGCCCCTGGCGTGGCATCACCACATGCACGTCAGTCTGCGGCAGGCTGGAGGCGAGCACTTCGGCGAAATCCGCCACGCGTTCGCCAAAACCGGGCCAGTGGCGCCGCAGCATGGACTGTCCGCCCACGATCACCTGGCCAGCCGCGTTGGCCTTGGCCTGCTGGATGATGGTCGAGATGACGTGCATCGGCGAATCGATGCCCAGGCTGACCCGCACCACTTTGATGCCAAGCGCTTCGGCCTGTTGCAAAGCCTGCTGTGTGCCGGCGCGCACGCGAGCGCCGGCATGGCGTGCCGTTGGCGTGTCAAGCACCAACACACGGCATCGATCGCGGGCATCCGCCGTCAGCTCCAGAGCGAGCGCCATCAATGCCGTGGCCTGCGCGTCCACCATCAGGCAGACAAGCACGGCGCCCTCGCGCGCGGTGCGAGCGGGACTTCTGAAAGACAGGTCTGGGTCGTCGGGGGTCACGGGTAGGAAGCCTGGCGGGTCGGCAATGGCACGATTGTCCCCGAGCGCGGCGTAGCGCCCCTGGCCGACAGGGCTCCACTGTCGCGGCATCGCCTCGGCATTGTCACGAAATTGAAACGCCGCTGCCGCATTCTCCAAGGGATCCCATCTTTGGTTGTCCCCATGCATTGGTTGCTATTGGTGCGCATCGGCACGCGGCTCACGTTGGCCTTCGGCGCCCTTCTCCTTTTGCTCGCCGCCCTGGCGGGCGCAGCTTTGCTGGGCACCCAGCGGCTGGCCACCAGCGGCGAAGTGCTTTACACCCAACGCACGCTGCCGCTGGTCCAGCTGGCACAGGTGGATGCCCTGCTGGGCCGCAGCCGCGTGCTGGTGATGGACATGCTCATCGACCCCGGCACGGCCAATATCGAGCGCCGCAGCGCCCAGTTGCGGGGCCTGGTCGACGAGGCGCGCCAAGCCTGGACAGGCTACCGCCAAAGCGCGCTGGCCCACAGCGGATTGACACAGGAGCGGGCGCAAGCCTTCGAGCCACTGTTCACCGCCTACCTGGACAAAGGCCTGGCGCCCGCCGCGCAGGCCGCCTCAGAAGGCCGCTACGACGACACCGTGGCCCAGTACAGCGACCACATCAG
>DASUIK010000064.1:0-12464 GCA_036279795.1 Burkholderiaceae bacterium
GCCAGCGGCGCCGCGAACAGCCGGACCTGGTTGGTGCGTTGCACCACGTAGTAGCTCGTGGCAAACAGGGCACAGCCACCAAAAGCAAAAATCACCGCGTTGGTGTGCAAGGGACGCAGCCGGCCATAGCTCAACCAGGAAATGCCCAGGTTCAGCTCTGGCCAGGTCAGTTGGGCGGCGATGATGACGCCCACCAGCATTCCCACCACGCCCCATACCACGGCCATGACGGAAAACTGCCTGACGACCTTGTCGTTGTAGACCGCCGCAAGGGCTGTCTTCGAGTTCACAGACATACAGAAACTCCTCTCAATAATCCTGCGCCGAGTGTCACCGGCAGATACATATCAGGGATTGACCTAGGTCAATCGCCATCCAGAATGCGCTCGCCCTCGCGCTCCACGTGATCAAACTGCCCGTTGTGCAGGGCCCACCAGAACAGGGCGATGATGCCCAGCACCAGCACCACCGACAAGGGAATCAACAGGTAGAGAACGTCCATATGGGGCTTTCGTGGGTTCAACCAGCCACCGGCGCGGGAACGGGCGACGCGGGACTGGGTGTTGCGACCGTGCCACGGCGCGACAGGCGCAAAGCATTGGCAATGACAAAGAGGGAGCTGGCGGCCATGCCCAAGCCGGCCAACCAGGGCGGCATCCAACCCACCAGAGCCAGTGGCACACACACGGCGTTGTAGAGGCCGGCCCAGACGAGGTTCTGGCGCACGGTGCGCATGGTGGCGCGGGCCAACACCAGCGTGTCGGCCACGTCGGCCAGGCGACCGCCCTGCAGCACCAGATCGGACTGCGACTGGGCCAGCGGCAAGGCGTGGCCCAGGGCCATGGACGCGTTGGCACGGGCCAGCACCGGGCCATCGTTCAATCCGTCGCCCACCATCGCCACGCGGTGGCCTTGCGCCTGCAAGGCCTGCAACTCAGCCAGTTTCTGCTCGGGGCTCGCGCCCGCCACCACCTGGGAAATGCCCACCGCCCGCGCCACGCGCCAGGCAGCGGGCTGGCGGTCGCCTGAGAGCAGCCAGGTCTGCACACCCATCGATTGCAGACGCGCGACCGTGGCCGCCGCGTCGGGCCGCACGGACTCGTCGATCACGAACGTGGCCACCCAACCCTGGGCGTCCACGAGGTGGGCGACCGGTGTGTCAGACGGCATCACACCACGCGCGGCCAACACCGAATCCTCCAGACCACAAAAGCGCGCCGAACCCAGTCGCCAGGTGCCCCCATTGCCATCTTGACCAGACAGGCCTCGCCCGGCTGTTTCGGAGATCTGATGCAACACGCCGGGAGCGGGAAAGGTGCCTGCGGCCTCGACAATGGCCCGCGACACCGGGTGGCGAGACGCTGCTGCCAGTGCGCCGGCCCAACCCAGGGCTTGCTCACGCGACACGCCCGGCCGCGTGTGCACGGACTGCAGGCGGGCCTGGTCTTCGGTCAGGGTGCCCGTCTTGTCGAACACCACCACATCCACACCGTCGAGAGCCTCGAAGGCTTGCAGGCGGCGCACCAGCACGCCCTGGCGCGCCAGCGCACCGGCCGAGGCCAGCATGGCTGCGGGCGTGGCCAGCGACAAGGCGCATGGACAGGTCACGATGAGCACCGCCACCGCCGTGGACAGGGCGCGGTGCGGATCGGTGGGCCACCAGTACACCGCTGCTGCTGCTGCGGCCAGCAGCACCAGCACCAGAAAAGGCGCGGCGATGCGGTCGGCCAAGATGGCGAGCCGGGGTTTTTCGGTGGCCGCGCGCTCCATCAAGGCCACGATTTGGGCAAAGCGTGTGCCGGCGCCCACCGCGGTGAGGCGCACCCGCACCGGTCCGGCCAGGTTAAAGCTGCCGGCCACCACCGATTCGCCCATGTTGCGGCGCACCGGCCGGGCTTCGCCGGTCAGCAACGCCTCATCCACACTGGCCGAGGCCTCGAGCAACACGCCGTCACCGGGGAAGGCCTGGCCCGCTGGGATGCGCACCACGTCGTCTTGGCGCAAACGGCGCACCGCCACCAACTCCCAACGCCCATCGGGCAACTCGCGCTCGCAGGTTTCGGGCAAGCGGCTCACCAGCGCATCGAGTGCGCCGGCCGTGCGGTCGCGCGCCTTGAGCTCCAGGTAACGCCCCCCGAGCAGGAAAAAGACGAACATGGTCAGCGAGTCGAACCACACCTCCGAGCCCCACGGACCGGTGGGCTGCAGCGTGGCTGCCGTGCTGACGAAAAACGTGACCAGGATGCCCACCGACACCGGGGTGTCCATGCCCACCCTGCCCTGTTTGAGGTCGCGCCAAGCGCCGCCCAGGAACGGGCCGCTGGCGAACAACAGCACCGGGATGCTCACGATCCAGCTGCCCCAATTGAGAAGCTGGGCGATGTCGGCCGGGATCTCGCCGGGCTCGCTCACGTAGGCGGGCCACGCGTACATCATGACCTGCATCATGCAAAAGCCGGCCACAAACAGGCGCCACAAGGCTTTGCGCGTTTCGGCCAGGCGCTGCCCCAGGCTGAGGGCCTGCGACAAAGGCAACACGCGGTAGCCGCTGCGGCCCACGGCCTGGGCCAGTTCGGAGAGGCGGATCTGCTTCGGGTCCCAGTGCAGGCGCAAGCGGCGGCTGGCGGCGTTGACCTCGGCGCGCAACACACCGGGCTGCGCCTTCAGCGCGGCTTCCACGGTGTCGGCACAGGCCGCGCAGTACATGCCCTGCACCACCAGCAGCGACTCCGCCGCACCGCTGCGGCTGGTGTCGGACCCTTCGGTGAAGGCTCGCTGCTCTTCCGGGTCGTCGAGGGCGCTGAAGTCGTCCGTGACCTCCAGCGGCCCGACGGGCAGCGTGGCCCCGCCGATGCGGGAGGCACCGTCAGGCAGGGGCTGGTCTGCGCTCGTGCTGGCGGCGTCTGTCATGGGGTCCGAGCTTAATCCAAGAGGCATGACAAGCGCTTGATTTACGTCAACACGCGACCTTTCCACGGTGGTAGCCTTCGGGACGTCAGCTTGCTGGCCTACCTTCCCACCACAAAGAGGACACTTCCATGTACAAGCGCATCCTGGTTGCCACCGACGGCTCCAAACTCTCGCAGAAGGCGGTCGAACACGGCTTGGGCCTGGCCGACATCACCGGTGCCGAAGTGGTCGCGCTGAAAGTGATCCCGCGTTACCCCCAGACCTACTTCGAGGGCGGCGTGGCCTTGGCAGCGGCCGAGATCAGCAAGATTGAGGCGCAATGGCAGGCCGAGGCGATGGAGGTCGTCAACGCCGTCAAGGCCGCCGGCCAGAAGCGCGAGGTCAAGGTCAAGGCCATCACGGCCAAGTCAGACCTGGTGGCCGAGGCCATCATTGCCGCCGCCAAGCGCAGCAAGTGCGACCTGATCATCATGGCCTCACATGGCCGCAAGGGCCTCAAGCGCCTGCTGCTCGGCAGCGAGACCACCCACGTGCTGACGCACTCGCACATTCCGGTGCTCGTGCTTCGGTAATCCCCCCGCGCCGCCTTCGGCGTCACCCCCCAGGGGGCAACGCGAGCGGCCTGGCGGAGCCAGATCCGCCGCGTTCTCGGCTGGAGCATGCGCTCCGGCCAGAGGTCTTGCTCAGGCGAACAGACCTTTGTGTTGTTCGCGCAGCAGGTTCTTCTGCACCTTGCCCATGGTGTTGCGCGGCAGCTCGGCGACCACGAAACAGCGCTTGGGGATCTTGAAGTTGGCCAGTTGGACCTTCAAGGCGGCGACGATCTGGTCGCCATCCAGCTTCGCACCCGGCTTGGGGATCACCACCGCCACACCCACCTCGCCAAAGTCGGGGTGGGGTACGCCGATCACCGCACTTTCGGCTACGCCAGGCATGTCGTTGATGTAGCCCTCAATCTCGGCAGGGTAGACGTTGTAGCCGCCGCTGATGATGAGGTCTTTGCTGCGGCCCACGATGGTCACGTAGCCACGATCGTCCACCTTGCCCACGTCGCCAGTCTTGAAGAAGCCGTCGGCAGTGAACTCTTCCGCCGTCTTCTCGGGCATGCGCCAGTAGCCCTTGAAAATGTTGGGGCCGCGCACCTGGATGCCCCCTATCTCGCCCACCGGCAAGGCTTTGCCATCGTCACCCTGTACCCGCAACTCAACGCCTGGCAGCGGGAAACCCACCGTGCCTCCCCGGCGTTCGGTCTGGCCGGCAAACCGCGCGTCGGCCGCGTAGGGGTTGGAGGTGAGCATCGCCGTTTCGCTCATGCCGTAACGCTCCAGAATGGTGTGGCCGGTGCGCTCCTGCCACGCCTTGAAGGTTTCGACCAGCAGCGGTGCCGAGCCTGAGATGAACAGGCGCATGTGAGCAGTGGCCTCGCGCGTCAGCCCCGACTCGCCCAACATGCGCACGTACAGCGTGGGCACACCCATGAAGACCGTGGCCTGCTGCATCCAGGCGATGGCGCGTTTGGGGTCGAACTTGCTCATCCACAGCAGCTTGCTGCCATTGAGCAAGGCGCCGTGCAACGCCACAAACAGCCCGTGCACGTGGAAAATGGGCAGCGCGTGGATGAGCACGTCGCCCGGCTTCCAACCCCAGTAGTCCTTGAGCACGCGCGCGTTGGACAGCAGGTTGTTGTGCGACAGCATGGCGCCCTTGCTGCGCCCGGTGGTGCCACTGGTGTAGAGGATGGCGGCCAAATCGTCGGGGCCGCGCGCCACCACCGTGTGCTGGTCGCTGCAATGGGCGGCGCGCTCCAGCAGGCTGCCGGTGCGGTCGTCGCTCAGTGTGAACACGTGTTGGGTGCCGGCCTTGAACGCGATCTTGCTCACCCAGCCAAAGTTCGCTGGCGAACACACCACCACCGCCGGTTCGGCGTTGGTGACGAAGTAGTCGATCTCGGCGCTCTGGTAGGCGGTGTTGAGCGGCAGGAACACGTGGCCGGCGCGCAGCGTGGCCAGATAGAGCACCACCGCCTCCACCGACTTTTCCACCTGCACCGCGATACGCGAAGCGGGCGGGATGTCCAGCGAGCCCAGCAGGTTGGCCACCATGGCGGTGGCGCGGTCGATGTCGCGCCAGGAGTAGCTCAGGCCCCCATCGGTTTCGATGGCGGTGCTGTCCAGATCGGCGGGAAAAGCGGCCCGCAAGGCCGCGAAGAGGTTGTGTTGGCTCATATCCGTGAAGGGAGGGGGAAAAATCAATCGAACTTTGCGCCCGAGGCCTTGACGACCGCTGCCCAGCGCTTGACCTCATTGCTCACAAAACCGCCGAACTGCTGCGGCGTGAGGTTGCTGAATTCTGCGCCGTTGCCGGCCCAGATCGTCTTGAGTTCGTCACTCGCGCCGCAGCGGCGAATCTCTTCGTTGATGCGGGCCAGCACGTCGGCGGGCGTGCCCTTCGGCGCCCACACGCCGTACCAGGTGCTCACCGTGTAGTCGGGCAAGCCCACCTCGGCGGCAGAAGGCACATCGGGGAAGGCCGGGTTGCGCTGGCTGCCCGACACCATCAGCGCCTTGACGCGCCCGCCCTTGATGTGGGCGGCCGAAGAGCCCAATCCGTCGAACATGATGTCCACCTGCCCGCCCACCAGGTCGCGCAGGGCCGGGCCGGCGCCGGTGTAGGGAATGTGCGTGATGAAGGTCTTGCTCTGTTGCTTGAACAGCTCGCCCGCCAGGTGGTGCGAGGTGCCGGTACCGGCCGAGCCGTAGTTGTACTTGCCAGGGTTCTTGCGAACCAGTTCCAGAAAACCCTTCATGTCGGCCACGGGCACGTTCTTGGGGTTGACCACCACCACCTGCGGCACGTTGGCCACCAAGGCAATGGGCACAAAATCCTTTTCGATGTCGTAGTCCAGCTTGGGGTACATAGACGGCGCGATGGCGTGGTGCACCGCGCCCATGAACAAGGTGTAACCATCGGGAGCCGCACGCGAGGCCACGCCCGCCCCCAGCGTGCCACCGGCGCCACCCCGGTTGTCGATGATGAGTTGACGGCCGGTGAGCTTGGCGAACTGGGCCGACAAGGGGCGCGCGAACGCATCGGTGCCGCCGCCGGCCGGAAACGGCACGACCATGGTGACCGGCTTGTTGGGCCAGGAAGATTGGGCCTGTGCCAAGCCGACGGCGCCCAAGGCGCCCATGCCAGCCAACGCAGAGGCTTGGCGCAACAAGGCGCGGCGGTCGAGGGAAATGTTCATGGTGTTGTCTCCTGTCGTTGTGGTTGCCGGGCACACCCCGGTGGGTGAAAAAAATCAGGGTTTCAGCAAATCCTCGACCTCGCTGGACATCGGAATGCGTCCTTGCGCCAGCTGGTTGCGGTGGCGGTCCAGCCGTTTGAGATCGTAGAGGTAGTTGACCATCAGGCCATACGACTGCTTGAGCCCCTTGGCCGACGGGTCGCCCGCCCAGTTGAGCCGCTCCACACGGGCACCGTTGCCGAGGTGGAAACGGGCCACCGGGTCCAGCGGTTTGCCGTCCTGCCACTGCGTGCCCAGGTAACGCGCGGCAGCCCCCATCAAAAAGCGGCGCAGCGGCGACTTGGCGTCCAGCGCCAGCGGCTTGTCGATGGCCGCCAGAACGTGCTCCGGGGCGGGCGGCTCAAACCCCACGGCCCGCCCGAGCTCGGCACGCGGCTTGTCCCCCAGGGCGGCCAGCTCGGCCCCGATATGCCGGCCAACCCAAGCGCGAAAACCCGGGATGGGCGACAGCGTGGCAAAGGTTTTGAGGTGGGGAAACTCCTGCTTGAGGGTGTCCACCACGTTCTTGATCAGCGAGTCGCCAAAACTCACGCCACGCAGCCCCACCTGGGTATTGCTGATGGAATAGAAAATGGCGGTGGTGGCCTTCTTCAAATCGGCCGCAGCCGCCGATTCGTCCAGCAGCGGGACGATGTCGCTGGCAATCTCATCCACCAGCGCCACCTCCACGAAGATGAGCGGGATACCGGGCATGCGTGGGTGGAAGAAGCCGTAGCAGCGGCGGTCGCTGTCCAGCCGGTTCTTCACGTCGGCCCAGCTCCGGATGTCGTGCACGGCCTCGTATTGGATGAGCTTTTCGATCAGCGATGCGGGCGAATCCCAGCTGATGCGGCGCAGCTCCAGAAAGCCGACGTCGAACCAGGTGGAGAACATGTACTCCATCTCCACGTCCAGCGCGAGCAGGCGCTTGTCGCCCTTGAGGTGGGGCTGCATCTCGGCGCGCATCTCCACCAGGAAGACCACCCCACCGGGGTAGACGCTGAAGCGCTGCAACAAGCGTCGGCGGGGCGACACCGTGGCGCGGCGGTAATGCACCTCGGCGGCGGCCTCGTCGGGCGTGCCCAGCGCGGCGGCGTAACGTGCTTGTGCCTCGGCCGTTTTCTTTGGGTCGGCCACGAACATCTCGCTCATCAGCAGCCACAGATCGCGCCGGCGCTCGGGCGTGGCGCCCAGGTAAAGCTGGGCCATGGCTTCGGCGCGACGCCCGCCTTCGACTTCGCTCACGCGCGGATCGATGATGGCGCGCAGCTCCTCCAGCGCGCGGCGCAGCATGCGCGGCGACATGGCCTCGTCGCCCTGGCGCAAGGTGGCGGCCAGCCGCTCGCGGGTGGAACGGGCGGCAGGTTTGCCACGACCGGCGGGCGGGCTGGCCGGTAGGCTGAGCGGTGCGGCTTCCTCGCGCGACGCGGCGGCGCGCGGGGTTTTGGTTGGCAACAGCTTAGAGACGCGGCGCCCGATCCATTCGGTGGTTTGACTCATGACAGCAGTCCCCGGGGTTGTTGGCGAACCAGTTCACGCAGCGCCTCGCGCTGGCGCAGCAAGTGGGTGCGCATGGCGGCCTCGGCGCCGCTGCAATCGCGCGCCTGCAGCGCGGCAAACACCGCCATGTGCTCAGACAGGCTTTGCTCCAGCCGCCCCGGCACCTGCAGCGACTGCTGGCGCGACAAGCGCAGGATCTTGCGCAGATCGGCGATCACCTGCGCCAGCCAACGGTTGTCGGCGAGCTGGATGATGGCCTCGTGGATGACGTGGTTGGCCTCGTAGTACGCCGCGATCTGGCCAGCGACGGCGCAATCGCGCAGGCGTTGATGCATCGCGTCGAGGACCCGCAGATCGGCGTCGTTCACGCGCGAGGCGGCCTCAAACGCGCAGCGCCCTTCCAGCAAGGCAATGACCGGAAAAATCTCGTCCAGGTCGCGTTCCGTCACCTGGTTGACGAAGCAGCCCCGGCGCGGCTCGTGGCGCATGAGGCCCTCGGCGGTAAGCACCTTGAGCGCTTCACGCAGCGGCGTGCGCGAAATCGCCAAACGCTCGCAGAGCGCAGGCTCGTCCACAAACGCGCCCGGGGGCAATTCACCGCTGTAAATCAGTTCGCGCAGCCGCTCCGCCACGTCTTCATGCAGCGACAGGGGGGCAGTGGTGGAACTTGAGGTAGCCATAATTTTCTGTAATTATGCAAAATTACAAGCGACGACCAAGGCTTTGTCAAGGCATTTCGTCGGTGATGCCGGCCGTGGCTGCGTCAGGCACTTCGTCCAGATGTCGCCAAGCGTTTGCCTATGCGCCGTTTGCCATGGCCTTCGATCGCCGAAACCAGGGCCTGGGAAAAGGTCTGGGCCATGGGGGGCAGGTGTTTGCCCAAGGGTGCCATCAGTTGCAAACGGCGCTGCTGCATTTGCGCCTCTTCAAAGGGCACGGCCACCAGGCGCCCTTGCGCCACCAGGTGGGCCACCGTGAGGTGGCTCGACAAGACAATGTCCAGGCCCTGCACCAAAGGCAGCAACACCGACGAAAAATTGCAGGTGACGGCGGGGCGGTAGCTCACGCCCGCCATGTTGCAACCCAGGTCAAACAGCTGGCGCGCGGTCACCCCGCCACCGCCCAAAGCCAATGGGTAACGCGCCACCTCGACCACCGACACCTGGCGCCGCCGCGCCAGCGGGTGGTCGGGCGCCATCACCGCGTACACCGGGGCCACGGCCGCATGCACCACGTGTGCGGCCTTCTCCGGCGCCACGCAGTACTTCAGGCCCAGGTCCACCGCGCCCCGCACCAACAGCGCGCTCACCTCGTCGGGCGCGGCCACGGTGAGTTCGAACCAGGCATCGGCATGGGCCTGGCGAAAGGCGGCGATGACCGTGGGCAGAAAGGCCGCCGCAAATCCTTCGGTGCACGCCAGCCGCACCTGCTGCGCGGCCTGGTCACCCAGTCCCCGCACCTGGGCGAGCACGCGCTCGGCTTCGTCGCTGCCCGCGCGCAAGTGGGCTTGCAGCCGCAGGCCAGCGGATGTGAGCACCATGCGGCGCTGGCGGCGCTCGAAGAGCGGCGCACCCAGGCTGTCTTCCAGCTTGGCCACCTGCCGGCTCACCGCTGATGCCGCCACACACAGGCGCTCGGCGGCCTGGTTGACCGAGCCACTGTCCGCTACTTCCAGGAAATAGCGCATGGGAATGCTGAACACTGGTGTTTTCATCGATTGCTTCAAACAGAACACTGTCTTGCCATATCTCTATCCACGGCAAGCCTATTCTGGCTTCAAATTTGATGCGTCACCAGCCACCCAAAATAGCATGACCAACCGAGCACAAGCCATCGCGGCGGCCACCGCGCATTTCGACGATGGCCACTACTTCCAAGAGCTGCAGCGCCGCATCGCACGGCGCACCGAAAGCGACACAGGCCAGGCCCCCGCCGCGCTGACCGACTACCTCGTTGAGGACATCGTGCCCACGCTGCAGGCCATGGGCTTTGGCTGCCAGGTGCTGCCAAACCCAGCAGCCAACGCGGGCCCCTTTCTGATCGCGCGCCGCATCGAAGGCGAACACCTGCACACGGTGCTGACCTACGGGCACGGCGACGTGGTGAGCGGGCAGGACGCCAGCTGGCGTGCCGGCCTCTCGCCCTGGGCGTTGACGGTGGAAGGCGAGCACTGGTACGGCCGGGGCACGGCCGACAACAAAGGCCAGCACAGCATCAACTTCGCGGCATTGGCCCACACCCTCGCGGCACGCGGTGGGCAGCTGGGCTACAACGTCACGGTGCTGTTCGAGATGGGCGAAGAGGCCGCATCACCCGGCCTGCACGCGGTGTGCGAAGCCCACCGAGACAGCCTGCGGGCCGACCTCTTTCTGGCCAGCGACGGTCCGCGTGTGAGCGCCAAGCGCCCCACCCTCTTCCTGGGCTCGCGTGGTGCCGTCAACTTCAGCCTGCGGCTGCGTAGCCGCAACAAGGCCTACCACTCGGGCAACTGGGGCGGGGTGTTGGCCAACCCGGCCACCGTGCTGGCCAACGCACTCGCCACCATGGTGGACGGGCGCGGGCGCCTGCTGGTGCCCACACTGCGCCCGCCCGAACTGTCGGCCTCGGTGCGCCGCGCCCTGGCCGACGTGGCGATTGGCGAGGGCGATGACGATCCGGCCTTGGACGAAGGCTGGGGCGAGCCGGGCCTGAGCGCGGCCGAGCGGCTGATCGGCTGGAACACGTTGGAGGTTTTGGCCCTGGGGGCTGGAACGCCGCAACGCCCCATCAACGCCATTCCTGCTGAAGCGGTGGCCCATTGCCAGTTGCGTTTTGTGGTGGGCACCCCGTGGCGGCAGGTGGCCGAGCTGGTGCGCGAGCACCTGGTGGCGCACGGCTTCGGGCAGATCGAGGTGACGGTCACGCTCGAAGGCGCGGCCACACGGCTGGACGTGGACGACCCCTGGGTGGAGTGGGCCAGTGGCTCCATCGCCCGCAGCGTCGGGCAGACGCCCACCGTGCTGCCCAACCTGGCGGGCTCGCTGCCCAACGACGTGTTCGCCGACCTGCTGGGCCTGCCCACGCTGTGGGTGCCGCACTCCTACGCGGCCTGCGCCCAGCACGCCCCCAACGAACACCTGCTCGCCCCCTTGGCACGCGAAGGCCTGCAGCTCATGGCCGGCCTGTTCTGGGACCTCGGCGAGCCCAACGGCGTGCCATGGCGGCGCAACTCCCCCACCCACGCATCCCCACTTTGAACCACAAGGACAACCCATGAAAAACCGCCTTCTGTGGCTGGCCCTGGCCACCACCGCCACCTTCAGCGCATTGAGCCCGCTGGCCCAGGCCAACGACACCTGGCCCAGCCGCCCCGTCAAACTGGTCGTGCCTTTCTCGCCCGGGGGCGGCACCGACATCGTGGCCCGCGCCATCGGACAGAAACTCGGCACCCGCCTGGGCCAGCCGGTGGTGATCGACAACAAGCCGGGTGCCTCGACCATCATTGGCACCGACACCGTGGTCAAGGCCGAGCCCGATGGCCACACCCTGCTGATCTCGGGCTCCACCTCCTACACAGTCAATCCCGCCCTGCGCAGCAAACTGCCCTACGACGTGGCCACCGACCTGGCGCCCGTGGCCATCGTGGCGCAAGCGCCGCTGGTGCTATTGGTCAACACCGCTTCGCCTTACGCCAAGTTGGCCGATCTCGTGAAAGCCGCCAGAGCCAAACCCGGTGCCCTCACCTACGCCACCTTTGGCGCGGGCTCGGCGCCCCACCTGTCGGGGGCCTTGTTCGCACAGGCCATCGAGGCGCGGCTGCAAGACGTGCCCTACCGGGGCAGTGCGCAGTCCATGACGGCACTGCTGGGCGGCGAGATCGACATGGCCATCGACACCGTGGCCACCGCCGCCCCCCATGTGCGCAGTGGCAAGCTGCGGCCGCTGGCCATCGTGGGCGGCACCCGCTCCAGCCTGCTGCCCGACGTGGCCACGGTGACGGAACTGAAGTTGCCCGAGGCCACCTTCGACGCCTGGTACGCGGTGGCGGCCCCGGCGCGCACACCGGCCGCCGTGCTCAAACGCCTGGGCACCGAACTCAGCGCGGTGATGGCCGATCCGCAGCTACAAGCCCAAATGCGCGCACAAGGCATGGAACCCGTGGCGCTGGGCAGCAGCGCCATGCGGACACTGATGGAGAAGGAAACGCCGCGTTACCGCGCGCTGGCACACCGCGCCGGCATTCACGCCGACCAGCCCTGATCAGGCCTCGCGACGCGACGCCCAAACGCCCATGACCAAGCCCGCCACGATCATGGGCACGCACAACCACTGGCCCATGCTCAGGCCCAGCCCGAGCAGGCCCAGGTGGGCGTCGGGCTCCCGGAAGAATTCGGCGATGAAACGGAAGCTGCCGTAGCCCACCAGAAAGGCCGCGCTGACCTGGCCGGTTTTGCGCGGGCCGCGCGCGTACAACCACAGCAGCACGAACAACAGCAAACCTTCCAGCAGGAACTGGTACACCTGCGAGGGGTGGCGGGGCAAGTCGCCAGCGCCCCGGAACACCATCGCCCAGGGCAGCGAGGGATCGGCCACCCGCCCCCACAACTCGCCATTGATGAAGTTGCCCACCCGCCCGGCCGCCAGGCCGGTGGGCACACAGGGCGCCACGAAGTCCATCACCTGCAGCCAAGGCCGCTGGCGCGTGCGGGCAAACCACACCATGGCCAGCAACACGCCGAGCAGCCCGCCGTGAAAACTCATGCCGCCTTGCCACACGGCCAGGATTTCC
>DASUIK010000065.1:0-6321 GCA_036279795.1 Burkholderiaceae bacterium
CCCGCACACCGTCGCTGGACGCAGAGCCCGCACCCGCGCGCAAACGCCGCAGCACCTGAAAGCCATGAGCACGGCCCGCCCGCTGCCCGCGTTCACCGCCCATTGTTTGGACCTGCTGGCCAACATCGGCCCCTGCAAGGCCAAGCGCATGTTTGGCGGCTGGGGGCTCAGCGTGGACGACATCACCTTCGGCATCATTGCCGACCTGGGCGATGGCGAGCGCCTCTGGCTCAAGACCAACGACCAGACCATCGCGCGTTTTCAGGCGGAAGGCTGCCCCCGTTTTGCCTACCAGGCCAAGGGCCGAGACATGGCCTTGCACTACCACGCCGCACCCGAAACCGCCATGGAATCGCCCGAGCTGATGCGCGAATGGGCGCAACTGGCCTGGCAAGCCGCGCTGGCCGCACAGGCACGCCCCCAACCCCAAAAGAAACCCCGACCATGAGCCTGCCTCAGTTGTCCCTGTCCCTGCAGTTCGCCCGCTTTGACGGCGTAGACGAACACCGCGCCGCCCTGCCCCGCCACAAGGTGGCGCGCTGGATACGCCACGCGCTGGACGCCGATGCCGAGATCACCGTGCGCATCGTCGATGCCGAGGAAGGCCAGGCCCTCAACCGCGACTATCGGCACAAGGACTACGCAACCAACGTACTGACCTTCGACTACGCCACCGAACCGGTGGTGATGGCCGACTTGGTGTTGTGTGCGCCGGTCATAGCGCGCGAGGCCGCCGAGCTCGGCAAGCCCCTGGCCGAACACTACGCCCACCTGTTGGTGCACGGCACCCTGCACGCGCAGGGCTGGGACCACGAGACCAGCGAAGCCGATGCGGAGGAAATGGAGGCGCGCGAAACGGAGATCCTCGCCGGATTGGGTCAACCTGACCCTTACGCGAAATAAACCTCAGGCGCTCATGCGCAGCGGGATGGTGATGGGCCCGTCGTTGACCAGGTGCACCATCATGTCGGCAGCGAAGCGGCCGGTCTGCACCACCGGGTGCGAGGCCTGGGCGCGGGCCACCAGGTAGTCGTACAGACGCTCGCCCAGCGCCGGGGGCGCGGCGGCAGTGAAGCTGGGGCGGTTGCCACCGGTGGTGTCGGCGGCCAGGGTGAACTGGCTCACGATGAGCAGCCCACCGGCCACATCCACCACACTCTTGTTCATCTTGCCGGCCTCATCGCTGAAGATGCGCAGCTTGAGGACCTTGGCCAGCAGCTTGTCGGCCACGGCTTCGGTGTCGTTGGGCTCGGCGCACACCAGGGCCAGCAGGCCGGGGCCGATTTCGCCGACCACCGCGCCGTCCACCACCACGCGGGCCTCGCTGACCCGTTGCAACACGGCGATCACTTCAAATCCTTTTCGTCGTCAAAATGCGCCTCCACGTTGCTGGGCAGCAGCTGGATGGTGGCGCGCAGGCCGGGCACCGCACTCATCAACGCCTGCTCCACGCTGGCGCGCACGGCCGCCGCGCGGCCCAGCGACCATTGCGCGGGCATGTGCATGTGCATGTCCACAAACCGGCGCTGGCCGGCCTTGCGGGTGTTGAGGTGGTCGAAACGGATGATCTGGGTTTCGCCCCCCGACGAGGCGAACCCGGCCAAGGTTTCCTGGATGGTGGCGAGCACCTCAGGCTCCACCGCTTCGTCCATCAAGCCTTGCGACGAACGCCAAATCAGGTGCACGCCCTCCTTCAGGATATTCAGGGCCACGCCGATGGCCACCACCGCGTCCAGCCACAACCAACCGGTCACCTGCACCAACGCGATGCCAATGACCACCCCGGCGGAGGTCCACACGTCGGTGACCAGGTGTTTGGCATCGGCTTCCAGCGCAATGGAGCGATGCGCGCGCGCTGCGCCGAACATCACCCAGGCCAGCAAGCCGTTGAGCGCCGAGCTGGCCACCGAGAGCGCCAGGCCCCAGCCCACCTGCTCCAGCGGTTGCGGATCGAACAGGCGGTGCCCTGCCGTCCAGACGATGCCCAGTGCAGCGGCGATGATGAGGATGCCCTCGAAGCCCGAGGAGAAATACTCGGCCTTGTGGTGGCCGTAGGGGTGGTCGTCGTCAGCCGGGCGGGCGGCGATGGTGACCATCACCAAACCAAAAATGGCACTGGCCAGGTTGACCAGCGATTCCAGCGCGTCGGACAACAAGCCCACCGAACCGGTGATGTACCAGGCCAAGGTCTTGAGCGCGATGGTGACCAAAGCCACCACCACCGAGGCCATCAGCAGGCGTTGGGGGGTGAGTTTTTGCAGGAGGGGTGTTGGCATGCGGGCATTGTCCCACCGTGCACAATGCGGGAACCTTAAATCGGCGGCCTCACCGTGACGCGACCCTCCCGTTTCCACACCCTGCTCTGGCTGGCCGCTGGCCTGCTGGCGGCCGTGGGTGCCGGGCTGCTTGTGCGGGCCGAGCTGCTGCGCCAACGCGAGGCCTTTGACACCGACGCCCGCATCGTGCACCGACTGCTGAGCCAGCGCGTGGTGCAGCACGACGCGGTGCTGGCCACCCTGGCCCTGCTGCAGCCGGTGCGCGACGGCGAACACGCCGAACAACGCTTGCCGGCCGTGTTTCCCCAAGTGCTGCAGGCACGGCGGCGCAGCGAGGGCGAGGCCTGGCCGCAAACCTCGCTGACCCAGGCCGAAGCCACATCGCGCGCGCGGCGCCGTGCGGCCCTCGGTGCGGTGGACCTGGCGCAAGGTCGCTACGAACTGGTCACCGCCGCCGGCAGCGGGGCCTACGCCTTGCTGATCGATCTGAAGCAGACCGTGCCCTGGGACGAATGGCCCATGAAGCCGGCCAGCAGCCCGGTGCGCGTGCGCCTGGTCCTAGGCGACACCCACTTCACCGTTCAACCGGGACGTGAGCACACTCCCTTCCCGGGTTGGACTTTCAGCTTCAGCAAAGTACTGGCCAGCGAAAGCCAGGCATTTGACGTGCAGGCCGAGCTGGTGCTGGGCTGGTCGGCCTTGCCCTGGTGGCGCATGGGCGCCTGGGTGGCGCTGGTGCTGGCCGCCGCCTACGTTGGGCAGGCCTGGCGCCGCCAGGGCACGGCCCGGCGCCGCGCAGAGGAACTGCTGCGCCTGGGCCAGGTGGCCCGACTGAACACCCTGGGCGAGCTGGCCGCTGGCGTGGCGCACGAGCTCAACCAACCGCTGACCGCCGTGCTGGCCAACACCCAGGCCGCCCAGCGCCTGCTCGCCGACGATGCCCCCGATCTGCCCTTGGCCCAAACCGCCATGACCCAGGCCGCCGAGCAGGCCCGGCGGGCGGCCGAGGTGGTGGGCCGCCTGCGCCGGGTGGTGGAACGCCCCGACACCCAAGGCGCCACCACGCCCACGCCGCTGGAACAGGCCGCGCGCAGCGCCCTGCACCTGCTGGAGCCCGAGTTCAAACGCCGCCAGGCCAGCGTGGCGCTGGACGCCGAAGCCG
The DNA here is from genome assembly GCA_036279795.1 of Burkholderiaceae bacterium. Taxonomy (GTDB): domain Bacteria; phylum Pseudomonadota; class Gammaproteobacteria; order Burkholderiales; family Burkholderiaceae_C; genus Hydrogenophaga. The sequence goes on from DASUIK010000065.1 coordinate 3,439, forward strand.
CGCCCACCGTGCTGGCCGACCCGGTGGCGCTGGAGCAGATCGTGCACAACCTGCTGATGAACGCACTGCAGGCGCTGGAGCAGGTGCCGCCCGAGCAACGCCAGATCCGCTTGACCTTGAGTAAGGAAGGCCCCGAAGGCTTGCTCCAGGTCTGCGACAGCGGCCCAGGCATCCCACCCGAGGTGTTGCCCCGCCTGTTCCAACCCTTTTTCAGCACCCGCGAAGGTGGGCTGGGGCTAGGCCTGAGCCTGTGCGAAACCCTGGCCGTGGGCATGGGCGGCAGCCTGGGCGCACGCAACCTGACGCCACAGGGTGCCGAATTCACCCTCCGACTCCCGATCGCCCCGTGACCTCGACGCTGTCCCCCCTCATCCACCTGATCGACGACGACGAGGCCGTGCGCGCCAGCCTGGCCCTGCTGATTGGCACGGTGGGACTGCGTGTGCAGACCTGGGCCGACCCGTTGGCCTTTGTCGACCAATTCGACCGCCAGGGCATTGGTGCCATCGTGCTGGACGTGCGCATGCCCGGCATCAGCGGCCTGAGTGTGCTCGACACCCTGCGCGCGCAGGGCGTGGACCAACCCATCATTTTGCTCACCGGCCACGGCACGGTGGAGATGTGCCGGCGCGCCTTCAAGGCGGGGGCGGCCGAGTTTCTGGAGAAACCCGTCAACGACGAGTTGCTGATCGAAACCCTGCAAAGCGCCGTGCGCCAGCACGTCAAGTCGCGCCAGCGCCACCAGGCCGACCGCACGGCGCGCGAGCGCTACGCGCAGCTGTCGGAGCGTGAACGCGAGGTGCTGGGGCTGATCATCGAAGGCCTGACCAACAAGGAGATCGGCCGCGCCCTCACGCTCTCGCCGCGCACCGTGGAGACCCACCGCGCCAACCTGTTTGCAAAGCTCGAAGCCGAGTCGCTGGCCCAACTGATCCGCCGCTACGCCGCCCTGGTGGAAGAAGGCGCTCCGTAAAACTACGGAGCTGCGCGCGTAAGCGCACGAATGGGCGGATGGCCGCCAAATTTTTACAGTTCTCCCACGGTGATCAACACCGCAACCACCCCACAGGAGAACCCATGAAAGCCACCGTCAAGATTGCCGCCCTCACCCTGAGCCTGATCGGCACCGCCGCCAGTGCCCAGGCCGTTCGCACCGAGAAAAACATGTCGCTGGAGTTGGCCAACCAGATCGCTGCCGCCACCGTGGCCGCTTGCGCCGCCAACAACTACAACGTCACCGCCGCCGTGGTGGACCGCGCCGGCACGCTGCGCGCCCTGCAACGCGGCGACAACGCCGGCCCGCACACCGTGGGTGCCGCCCAAGGCAAGGCCTTCACCTCGGCATCGGCCCGCGCCAACACCACCGCCATGCTGGAAAACGTGCAGAAGAACCCGGGCGCCCAAACCTTGGTGGACATCCCCGGCTTCCTGGTTCTGGGCGGCGGCGTGCCGGTGCGCGTGGGCAACGAAGTCATCGGCGCCGTGGGCGTGGGTGGCGCGCCTGGCGGTCACCTGGACGAACAGTGCGCCAACGCCGGCATCGCCAAAGTGGCGGACCTGCTGAAATGAAAAAGCTGCTGGTCGCCACCGCGTTCGTCTTGAGCGCCGCGCTGCCGGCCCAGGCCCAGGTGGCGCCCAGCGCTGCCGAGGCGGCGGCCTACCAGGGCTTGCACGCGGCGGCGCACAAGGGCGACCTGGCGGCGCTGCGCCAGCTCATCGCCGCCAAGGGAGACCTCAACGCCCGCGACCCCTACGGCCGCACGCCGTTGCACGTGGCCACCTACGCACGCCAACGCGAGGCCATCCGGCTGCTGGCGGCGGCGGGCGCCGACCTCAACCTGCTGGAGCGTGACCGCTATGACACCGTCACCATCGCCTCGGTGGCAGACGACGAGGACACGCTGCGCCTGCTGCTGTCGCTGGGCGCCAGCGCCAAACAAGTGACCAGCCGCTACGACGGCACCGCCCTGATCGCCGCCGCCCACCTGGGGCACGACGGCGTGGTGAGGCAACTCATCGCGGCCGGGGCACCACTGGACCACGTGAACAACCTGCACTGGACGGCGGTGATCGAGTCCATCGTTCTGGGCGACGGCGGAGCACGGCATCAAGCCACGTTGAGGGCCTTGATGGATGCCAAAGCCAACTTGCAACTCGCCGATCGGCATGGCCAGACGCCGTTGGGTCTTGCCCGGGCGCGGGGATACTCAGCGATGGTCTTGATGCTAGAAAAGGCAGGGGCGCGCTGACTGCTGGCGTGCCTGGTGTGCTGGTATGCCCGAGCGCCAGCGCAGACTGGCTCCGCGGCTGTCCTCCGCCGGCTGCGCCGGCTCCCCCTTTATGCCGCTGCGCCAGTCAGCCCTGTCACTCAGGCCACCGGCACCTGGGCGCGCCCCTGTAGGCGCACTACCGATTTTTCAGATCGGGGTGGCTGGTGGGCCTGCAGAGCGAGGTAAAGGAGGAGTCGGCGAAGCCGACGGGGGACACGAGCGGCGCAGGCCACCCAGCCGCCCCGATCCCGCCAACACACAAGCGGAAAATCAACCCAAAACAACCTTGGCAAACTTCCGCTTCCCCACCTGTACCACATAGGTCCCGGCCGCCAGCTTCAAACCCTTGTCGCTGACCACGCTGGAATCCACACGCACACCGCCCCCGTCAATCAACCGGTTGGCTTCGCTGGTCGAGGGTGCCAGACCGGCCGACTTCAACAGCGTGGCGATGCCCAAAGGTGCGCCAGAGAGCGACACCTCCGGGATGTCGTCCGGCACACCGCCCTTGCTGCGGTTGATGAAGTCCTGCTCGGCGGCGTCGGCAGCGGCGGCGCTGTGGAAGCGCGCGGTGATTTCCTTGGCCAGCATCACCTTCGCGTCCTTGGGGTTG
>DASUIK010000066.1:0-17706 GCA_036279795.1 Burkholderiaceae bacterium
AAGGCGAAAAACATGTTCGACGAATCGCTCAAGGCGGTGGCGTCCATGCGACAACTCATGCGTGACGAGCAGATCGCCTGCGATCTGGTGGAAGGCCACCTGGAGGTGGCGGTGCTGCCGCGCCGCGTGGCCGACCTGACCGGCTGGATCGAAGAGTGCGAAACCGAGTGGGGCTACCACAAGCTGCAATTCGTGGACAAAGCCACGCTGCCGAAGTACCTCAACTCCGAGCGCTTCCAGGCCGGCATTGTGGACCCCGAGGGCGCGCACATCCACCCATTGAAGTACGTGCTGGGCCTGGCCCGGGCGGCCGAAAAGGCCGGCGCCACCATCCACGAACAAACCCGTGTCGAGCGCTACACCGAGGACGCGCAGGGCATCACCGTGCAGGTGGCGGGCGGCATGCAGGTGCGTTGCGATCAGATCGTATTGGCCGCCAACGCCTACCTCGACCAAGTGGACTCGCGACTGTCGGGCCGCACCCTGCCGGTGGGCACCTTCATCGGCGTGACCGAAGTGCTGGGTGAATCGGTGTGCCGCTCACTCATCCCCGGCAACCACGCGGTGTACGACAACCAGTTCATCCTCGAATACTTCCGCATGACGGCCGACCACCGCCTGCTGTTCGGCGGCAAATGCACCTACATGGGTGGCACCCCGTCCAACCTGCCCGAAGCGATGAAAGTGAACATCCTGCGCACCTTCCCCCAGCTCAAGAGCGCGCGCATGGACTTCGCCTGGGGCGGACACATCGACATCACCATGCGCCGCATGCCGGACTGGGGCCGGCACGGCGAGCGGGTGTTTTGGGCCCAAGGCTTTTGCGGCCATGGGCTGGTGCCCACGCGGGTGGCCGCCACGCTCGTCACCGAAGCCATGTCCGGCAAACCCGAGCGGCTCGACTGGTTCGCCGGCATCGTCAACCCACCCTTCCCTGGTGGTGAGCGCCTGGGTGGCCTGATGCAGGCGGTGGGCATGGGTTGGTACAGATTGCGCGACTTTGTCTGAGACATACCCCGGGGAGTCAAACCCCTATTGCGGTAGGTCAACACCTGTGGCTTGATGTTTCGACACAATCGCGGCCGCCACCCTGACACAGGAGTTTGTTTTCATGAGCAGCAACAGCGCCGCGCCCAGCGGCTTGGCGGAGCAATACCAACGGGGCGACGGCTTGATGCTGATCGCCCTTTTTATTTATGCCGCGGTCGCGGTGGGCATCGCGCTCACGCTGGACCACCCTGGCATCAGCCCCATGCGCGACGCCCTGTGGGCCGTGGGCTTGGGGCTGCCCGGTTTGCTCGGGTTTCTCATGGCCCGTGGAACGCTGGCCTCGCGCCTGCTGATGGCGTTTTCTCTCAGCGCCTTGGTGATGCTGCAAATTCAAGCCACGGCTGGCTTGCGAGAAGCGCACTTCGGTGTGTTCGTGACGCTGGCGCTGATGATGGTCTACCTGGACTGGCGCCCCGTGTTGTTCTCGGCCGTGTTGTTTGCCCTGCACCACATCGGCTTTGACCGGCTGCAGGCGGCCGGCTGGGGCGTGTACTGCCTGAGCAAACCTGACTTTGGCCTCATCCTGGTGCACGCAGCCTACGTGGTGGTGCAAACCGCTTTCGAGCTGTTCTTTGTGGTGAGGCTGGCCAACAGCGTTCGCGGCAACGCCGAAGTGGCGTCACTGGCCCACCGCATGCAAGACCCCACCCACATCGTGCTCGACATGGCCAGCCTGGACGTGAATGCCCCGCTGGCGCGTGAACTCAAAGCCGTGTTGGGCCGCACCGCTGCGGCGGTGCAAACCGTGCGCGAAGCGGTGCAGGGCATTCAGACCGCGAGCAGCGAGATCGCCAGCGGCAACCAAGACTTGAGCCAGCGCACCGAACAAACCGCCAGCAGCCTGCAACAGACCGCCAGCAGCATGGAAGAACTGACGGCCACCGTGCGCCAGAGCGCCGACGCCGCCCGCCAGGCCAACCAGTTGGCCGGCAGCGCGGCCGAAGTGGCACAGCGCGGCGGCAGCGTGGTGCAACAGGTGGTGGGCACCATGGACGACATCTCGGCCAGCAGCAAGAAGATCGCGGACATCATCGGTGTGATCGACGGCATCGCCTTCCAGACCAACATCCTGGCGCTCAACGCAGCGGTGGAGGCGGCGCGCGCCGGTGAGCAAGGCCGAGGTTTTGCGGTGGTGGCTGGCGAGGTGCGCAACCTCGCGCAACGCAGTGCGCAGGCGGCCAAGGAGATCAAGGAGTTGATCAACACCAGCGTCGACAAGGTGCAGGGTGGCAGCGAGCTGGTGCAGCAAGCCGGCGCCACCATGCAGGAGATCATGCAGAGCGTGCAGCGGGTGAGTGACATCATTGGCGAGATCAGCAGCGCCGCCACGGAGCAGAGCGAGGGCATCGCCCAGGTGAACACCGCCGTCAACCAGCTCGATCAGATGACCCAGCAGAACGCCGCGCTGGTGGAGCAGAGCGCCGCCGCCGCCGCCAGCCTGCGCGACCAGGCCGACCGCATGGCGCAGGCGGTGGCGGTATTCCGCACTGGGGCGGTGGACCCGGTCTCTCACGCGCCTGCCACTGCACCGGCTGCGGCTCCGCGCAGGCCCTCTGCCCCCGCCCCTAGGCCGACTGCGGGGAAGGCCGCGCCCACGCGGCAAGCCCCCCTGCCCCAGCCACGTGCGGCGGCAGCACGCCCCTCGCTGGAGCGCCCCGGCAAACCATCACCGACCAACGACAGCGGTGACTGGGAAACGTTCTGACGCGCCGCGTCAGGCCGCTTCAGGCCGGATCGGCGGCCCGTGCTGCCCGCGCCAGCAGCAGCGCGCGTTCGCGCTCGTTGCCAGCCAAGGCAGCGGCGCGCTGCAGGGCGACGCGCGCCTCGGCCCGCCGCCCCAGCTTGAGCAACAGGTCGCCCTGCACGCTGGGCAACCAGTGGTATCGCGCCATGGCGGGGTGATTCAGCAGACCCTCCACGATCGCGAGACCCGCCTCGGGGCCCTCGGCCTGTGACACCGCCACCGCGCGGTTGAGTTCCACCACCGGCGAGGGCGCCACGCGGGCCAGCTCGCCGTAGAGGGCGGCGATGCGTGGCCAATCGGTGTCTTCCCAGCGCGTGGCGCGGGCGTGGCAGGCGGCAATGGCGGCCTGAAGCAGGTAGGGCCCACGCGACTGGTTCGCCAGTTGCTCTCCACGCGCCAGGGCGGCCAGGCCACGCCGGATCAGCAGGCGGTCCCAGCGGCGCCGGTCCTGCTCGGCCAGCAGCACCGGCAGGCCCTGTGCATCGGTGCGGGCCGCGGTGCGAGAGGCCTGCAACTCCATCAGCGCCAGCAAACCGGCCACCTCGGGCTCGGTAGGCGCCAGCTCCAGCAGCATGCGGCCCAGGCGCAAGGCCTCATCGCACAGCGCGGGGCGCATCCAGTCGGTACCGCTGGTGGCGGTGTAGCCCTCGTTGAAGATGAGGTAGACCACCTCCAGCACCGAAGCCAGGCGCGGCGCGAGGTCGGCGCCACGGGGCACCTCGTAGGGCACATCGGCCTCGCCCAGGCGGCGCTTGGCGCGCACGATGCGTTGGGCGATGGTGGCCTCGGTGGCCAAGAAAGCGCGCGCGATCTCGTCGGTGCTCAGACCCCCCAGCAGCTTGAGCGTGAGTGCCACACGGGCATCGGGCGCGAGCACCGGGTGGCAGGCGGTGAAGATCAGGCGCAGCAGGTCATCGGCCACGGTGCCGGCGCGGCGCTCGTCCAGGGTGTCGCTGAAGTCGGGCACGGTCAGGGCCGCCATCGCGGCCAGGTCGGCCGCCAGCTCGCCCTGGCGCGCCTCGCTCATCTGCCGGTGTCGCAAGTGGTCCAGGGACCGGCGCTTGGCGGTGGTCATGAGCCAGGCGCCGGGCCTGTCGGGCAGGCCATCCACCGGCCAGTGTTCGAGCGCGGCGACCAAGGCGTCCTGGGCCAGTTCTTCTGCCACGGACAGATCGCGCACCAGGCGCATGAGTGCGCCCACGATGGCGGGCGATTCCAGGCGCCAGACGGTGGCGATGGTGTCGTGGACAGCCGAATGCACGTGCGGCTGATCACATTTGCGCCGGTGCGGCGGCCTCGTCCATCCAGAACACCTCCCACTGGTGGCCGTCGGGGTCGGCAAAGCCGTGCTGGTACATGAAGCCGTGGTCCTGGGGCGCGTTGGGCGTGGTGCCACCCGCGGCCAAGGCCTTCGCCACCATGGCATCGACCTCGGCGCGGCTTTCGCACGAAAGGGCGATCAACACCTCGGTGGTCAGCGTTGCGTCGGCGACGGGCAGTTTGGTGAAGCCCTGGAAGAAGGGCTTGACCAGCAGCATGGCGTAGATGTTCTCGGCGATCTCCAGGCAGGCACCCTGCTCGTTGGTGAAGCGCGGGTTGAAGTTCAGGCCCAGGGCTTTGAAGAAGGCCTGCGAGCGGGCCATGTCCTGGATGGGCAGGTTGACGAAGATCTGCTTGAGCATGGCGTGTCCTTTCATGCGTGACGCTGCGCGTCGAGTTGTTTGAAGCTGTCCAGCGCCTCGCTGGGCGGGAACTCATCGAGCTCAATCAGCTGGCGCAACTCGATGACGGCTTCTTTGCCGCGCCCGGCGGGGTTGGGAAATCGCCGGCTCCATTCGAGGGCCTCTTCGCGCGAGCGCACCTGAATGAGGGTGTAGCCGGCGATGAGCTCCTTGGCCTCCGCGAAGGGGCCGTCCACCACGCGGGTGCTGCCGTCGGCACCGTACTGGACGCGCCAACCAGTTCGGCTGGGGTGCAGGCCGCTGCCATCGAGCAGCACCCCGGCCCGCGCGAGTTCTTCGTGGTAGGCGGCCATCTCGGCCATCAGCTCCTCGGGCGCGGCGGGCGTGACCTCGGCCTCGAACTCGGGGCAAGACTTGACGATGATCATGAAACGCATGGGGGTGTCCTTCAGCTGGGTTGCAGCATGCTCAGGCGGTTGCCTTCGGTGTCGATGAAGGGCACGTACTCGCCCACGCCGGGGATGGTCATGGGCTCGCCCAGCACCTGGCCGCCGGCCGCGCGCACGCGGGCCATGGCGGCCAGCACATCGGGCACGCCGATGACCACCGAGGGCTTCTGCATGTGCTCGGGCATGTCGGCGCTGCGTGCAAACATGCCTCCGCCGATGGCACCAGCCGGCGCGCCGGGTTTGGCGTCCGCCGTGGCGGTGGTGAGCAGCAGGTAGTGGCCCATCTCGGCGCCCAGCATCTCGGTCTGCCAGCCAAAGGCGGTGCTGTAAAAGGCGGCGGCGCGTTCGCGGTTCTGGTACGACATCTCGAAATGGATGACGGGGCACATCGGGGTGTTGGCGGGCGAGGTCATGACGGATCTCCTTCACACAAGGTTTTCAGCAGCGCGAGGGCGCGCGGCCAGGTCTCGGCCATGTAGGCCTCGTAAGAGCCAAACACATCGGCCGCCACCCGCACGCGGGTGCCGCCGGCTTCGGCGATGAAGTGGTAGTTTTCGTGGCAGGGCGCCCAGGCTCGCACCGCCTCGCTGGTGGTGTCTTCCACGCCTTGGGCGATCATGCCCAGGTGGCGTATGGACACGAACTCGGTCGGCCGGTGTTCGGCAACGACCGACACCATGCCCTCCCCGTTGGGGCCCAGAAAGCGGATGGTCTGCCCCGCGTCCCAGCCACCTTCGTAGCGTGAGCCTTCGCAGAAGGCGCTGGTCCACCGCTCGTAGGTGGGGGAAAACAGCATGGCGCGCCACACCCGCTCAGGTGGGGCGTGGATCAGGATGTCGAAATGTTGTGTTGTCATGGTCGTCTCCGTTGCGAGAAACCGAACGTTCGGTTTCTACCCTCACGACGAAGCAGGCGGTCACATTTCGACAGGACGGGCCTAAGTGCTTTCCCTAGGCCACCCCGCAGACGGACGGATCAGGCCACGTAACACGGTGCCAGCGCGCGCACCTCTACCGTGGCCCATTGCGCGGCCGGGCAGGCGTGGGCCCAGGCCAGGGCCTCATCGCGGGTCACGTTCTGGAGCAGGAAAAAACCACCCACCATTTCTTTGGCCTCGGCAAACGGGCCGTCCAGCGCCTGGACGCGTCCGCTGCTGTGGCTGACGCGCACAGCGGTGTCTTGCGACGCGAGCGACTCCACCGCCTTGAGCTGTCCCTTGGCGGCGATGGCCTCGCCAAAACGCTGCATGGCCGCGTAGGCTGCGCGGCCTTCGGCCTCGGTGCGTGTGGCGCGTTGGCCCACGGGTTCAACGATCAACAACATGTAGCTCATGGCTTGCGCCCTCCCAATAGGTCAACCCGCCTGCATCAGCACGTACCAACCCGGCACCGGTTGGCCCTGGTCTTCGCGGATGGGCGCTTCTTGCAGCACCCGCACCTGCAGACCATGCGCCTGGGCCAGGCGGCTCAGGTAGGGCGCCGAATGCGCGTGACGCAGGCTGGGCAACAGCAACACATCATGCTCATCGGGCGCGCGCTCGACCGTGAAGGCCAGCCAGCCTCCGGGGCGCAGCACTTTGGCCACGCCTTCGAACACCGACTCCAGCCGGCCCACGTAGATGAACACGTCGGCAGCGATCACCAGATCAAAGCGTTGCGGCGCACTGTGCAGGGCCTCGACCACGTCGGCGTGCTGCAGCGTGTCGTAATGGCCGCTGGCGCGGGCCTGGGTGACCATGCGCTCCGATAAATCCACCCCGGTCAGCGAGTCACAGCAGGGTCGCAGCAAAGCGCCACACAGGCCGGTGCCACAGCCCAGGTCCAGCGCCGCGTCAAAACGCGCCACGCCCTGGGCTTGCAGCAGTTGCACCAAGCGCTGGGGGCCCTGGTAGCGCAGCGATGCCACGAGGTGTTGCTGGAAGCTGTCGGCGTAGTCGTCGAACAGGGTTTCGACGTAGGCACGCGGCGGGCGATCGGGCGCCTCGCCCCCGGTGACAGCGGCCAAGAAATAGCGGTGCAACTCGGGGTCTGCACCCAGCGCCAGAGCGCGCTCGAAACAGTGGGCCGCCTCGGGCAGGCGGCGCGCTTCGCGCAGCAGGTTGCCCCGCAGCGACCAGGCCTCGGCGATGCCCTCGTCCAGGGCCAGCGCACGCGTCAAGGCATCCAGCGCCTCGGCAGGCTCACCAAGTTGCCCCAGGCACCGCGCCAGCGCCACCCAGGTGCTGGGCTCGTTGGGGTCGGCCTGTGCGGCGGCCCGCAAGTGGGTGGCCGCGTCTTCAAAACGGCCTTGGTGGAAGCGGGTGAGGCCCAGGTTGCTCAGCACCGAAGGGCGGCCGGGCGCCAGCGCCAGCGCGGCCTCGAAGGCCTGCGCGGCGGCGTCCAGGTGGCCTTGTTCGAAGCGTTCAACGCCTTGCAGAAAATGCGAGCGCGCGCGCGCCAGGGCATCGCTCATGAGCCGGGCTCAGAGTTTGGAGAAATCGGGCTTGCGCTTTTCCATGAAGGCGCCAAAGGCCTCGCGTGCGGCGGGTTCGCGCAGCATGCGGCCAAAGTGGCCGGCTTCTTCGTTCATCTGCGCCAGCACGAGCGCGGTCTGGCCTTTTTTCATGAGCTGTTTGGTCTGCAGCAGCGCGCTCATGGGCTTGGCCGCCAGCTTGCGCGCCACGGCTTGCGCGTAGTTGGTGGCTTCGGAGGGAGGCAGCACCTTGTTGACCAGGCCGACTTCGAGTGCGGCCTCGGCCATGAAGGGCTCGCCCAGCAGCAGGGCCTCGGCGGCGCGGTGGTAACCCATCATCTGCGGCACCAGCAGGCTGGAGGCCGCCTCGGGGCACAGTCCGAGGTTGACGAAAGGCATGGCAAACGCGGCGTTGTCGCCCGCGTACACCAGGTCGCAGTGGAACAGCATGGTGGTGCCGATGCCCACGGCCGGGCCACACACGGCGGCAATCACTGGCTTGGGAAACTGGGCGATGCCGCGCAGGAAGCGGAACACGGGGGCGTCGTCGGACGTGGGCGGCGTGTTCAGGAAGTCGGCGATGTCGTTGCCGGCACTGAACACCGCTTCGTGGCCCTGGAACGCCACCACACGCACGGCCGCATCGTCTTGTGCGGTGGCCAGGGCGTCGGCCAAGGCCGCGTACATGGCGGCGGTGATGGAGTTTTTCTTGTCGGCGCGGTTGAAGGTGATGGTGCAAATGCCGTCTTCGGTGTGGACGAGGATGTCGCTCATGGTTGTCTCTGGGTGTGGCTGAAATCGAAACGCGCAAGTTATCATGGGAAAGCGCTGTATAGGAATACAGGTGCGACACATTGGAGTCACGCCCCCATGAACGAACCGGTCAAGCTCACCGCCCGCCAGCAAGACATCCTGACGCTGATCGAAACCACCATGGCCGACACCGGCGCCCCGCCCACCCGGGCCGAGATCGCCACCGCCTTCGGATTCAAGTCGGCCAACGCGGCCGAAGAGCACCTGCGCGCCCTGGCCCGCAAGGGCGTTATTGAACTGGTCGGCAACACCTCGCGCGGCATACGGCTGCGCACCGGCAGCCACCCCCAGGCCCGGCAGATGCCGCTGGCCCTGCCCGAGTTGCAGCAGCTCACCCTGCCCCTCATCGGCCGCGTGGCCGCTGGTGCACCCATCCTGGCGCAGGCCCATGTGGAAAGCCGCTTCACCGTCGAGCAGCGCCTGTTCAGCCGCCGGCCCGACTACCTGCTGCGTGTGCGCGGCCTGTCCATGCGCGATGCGGGCATTCTGGACGGCGACCTGCTGGCCGTGCACAGCACACGCGAGGCACTGCACCAGCAGATTGTGGTGGCCCGCTTGGGCGACGAAGTGACCGTCAAACGCTTGGTGCGCCAGCGCGGCCACATCGAGCTGCACCCGGCCAACCCCGACTTTCAGCCCATCATCGTCGGGCCACAAGACGCTTTCGAAATCGAAGGGGTGATGGTCGGGCTGATCCGCGACGGATCAAGCGCCTGAGCCCCTCAGCCTGAACACGCCCACCAGCTCGGCCAGCCGAGCGGCCTGCAGTTTGAGGCTCTCGGCGGCGGCCGCGCTCTCTTCCACCAGCGCTGCGTTTTGCTGCGTCACCTGATCGAGCTCCTGCAAGGCCTCACCCACCTGACTGATGCCGGTGGACTGTTCGCTGCCGGCGGCCGATATCTCGTTGATGAGCCCCGTCACGCGCTGGACCTGAACGGCCGTGTCGCCCACACTTTCTCCGGCCTGGCCCACCAACAGCGAACCCTGCTGCACGCGTTCGACACTGGCGGTGATGAGGGTCTTGATTTCTTTGGCGGCAGAAGCGCTGCGCTGTGCCAGGTTGCGCACCTCACCGGCCACCACGGCAAAACCCCGGCCTTGCTCACCGGCGCGCGCCGCCTCCACCGCTGCGTTGAGCGCCAGGATGTTGGTTTGGAAAGCGATGCCGTCGATCACCCCGATGATGTCGGCGATTTTCTGACTGCTGGCCGAAATCTCCTGCATGGTGGACACCACCTGCCCCACCACCTGACCACCCCGGGCGGCGGCTTCGCTGGCGGCCGAGGCCAGCTGGCTGGCCTGCCGCGCGGTTTCGGCGTTTTGGTGCACGGTCGCCGTGATCTCCTCCATGGAGGCGGCGGACTCCTCCAGGTTAGCGGCCTGGTTTTCGGTGCGTGAAGACAGATCGGCGTTGCCCGCTGCAATCTGCGCCGAGCCGGTGGCGATGGAATCGCTGCTGTGCCGCACCTCGCTGACCACACGCACCAGACTGTCGTTCATGGCGCGCATGGCACGCAAGAGATCGGCCAGTTCGTCTTTGCCGTTGGGGTGAATCTGCTGGGTCAAATCGCCACCCGCCACCGCCTCGGCCAGACGCACCGCACTGGCAATGGGCTGAGTGACGGAGCGCGTGATCAGCCAGGCCGCCAACACCGACACCACCAGCGCCAACAGCAGCAGCCCGATGGTGAGTCCGCGCACCCACTGGTATTGGACGGCCGCGCTCTCGTTCACTTCGGCGGCCACTCGCAGCTGCAGGTCGATGAGCTCGGTCACCTTGCTCCCGATGGGATCGATGGCCAGGTACAGCGGTCCGTCAAACTGGCCCAGCTGGTCGCGCACCGTGCCGTTCATGCCACGCAGCGCAGCCTCCAGGCGGGCCACGGCTTCGTTGGCAGGGCGAAACAGGGTTTCGGCCTCGTTCACCAGCCGCGTTTCTTCAGCGGTGAGCGAAGTGGACACGTAATTGCGCCAACTTTTGTCGATGTCGCTGCGCGCCGCCTGCACCAGCTTGAGCGCGTCTTCCGCCTTCAGCAACCCGGCATTCGCCTTGTTGACCGCGTCGATGATGTTGATCGCGTAGGCGTCGGCCACCCGCTTGAGCGTTTGCAACGGCACCACGCGGTCGTTGTAAACCGTCTCCAGGCCCTCGTTGGTTTTGCTCAGTGCCATGAGACTGCCGGCCCCCAAGACCAGCAAAAGCACGATGCCAATCAAAAATCCAGCAGCCAGCCGGGTCCCAACCCGGACATTTGACAGCATGTTCATGATGTCCTCCCTTTTCTTTTGTTATGAAATGCACGAGCCCACAGCAGAACTGCGGACCATCACTCTGGTGGTGTGTGCCTGAAGTTCCTTGTCATCACGCGGCACCCATGGGTTCTGCGTGACAGACGCAAGAAATGTAAAACAGATTTGTATTTTTTGGGAAGTAAAAAAGCGTCGATTCAGTGCAAAACCACTCAACCGGCCACGGCCACACCCAGCTGGTACTCCAGCAGCCAAAAGTGGTCACGCTGGAGGAAATGCACCTGCTCGCACCCCGCAGGCAGCAAGGCCCGCAGCTCGGTCTCGTTTGGGAAATTTTTCAACACCCGGTGCACCGAACCATCGGGTAACGGCCGGTGCTGGTAGGTGTTGCCCTGTGTGTCGGTTTCGGCAATGGGCAACTCACGGCACTGGATGGCCGTGTTATCCAACAGCAGCACCCTGGCGCCTGGCAACAGGTGCCCGTGCAGACCTGCCAGAAAATCTGCGCGCGCCTCGATGGGCACGTGCGAAAACCACAGGCCGGCAAACGCGGCATCGAAGCGACCCAGGTCATCGGGCAAGCTGTACACATTGGCCTGCCGAAAATGCACCTCGTGCGCGCCGGGCCGCAAGCGCGCAAAGGCCATGGGTTCCTCGTTCGCATCGGTGGCCACCACAGACTGGGCGCGGGCAGCAATGCCCGGCGTCCAGTATCCCGTGCCACAGGCCACCTCCAGCACCCGCCGCCCGGCCAAGCGCTCGGGGATGTGGCGCTGGAAAAAAGCGATGTCGTCCTGCCGTTCGGGCCGCATGTACACGGCGTCGTAAATGGGCGCGCGGGCGGCGTAGTAGGCCAGCATGTCTGGGGAGGTGTGAGCTGTCATGGGTTGTCCGTTGGATGTGAGGAAGCAGCCTGAAGGAGGCACCCCATGTGCCACTTGCACACAAAGCCCTCGCCCACCCGAACGGCCAGGGGTTCACAACCCCAGGCCTCGAAGCCGGCCGCGCGGTACAGCGCGATGGCACCGGCATTGCCTTCGGACACGGTGAGTTGCACCAGGGCGATGTGGGGGAGCGCGCGGGCATGGGTCAAAACGGCATCCACGAGTTGGCGCCCCAGGCCCTGGCCGCGCTGTTCGGGGTGGACGTACATGCCGAACAGCGTGGCCTTGTGGCGCACTTTCTCGCGCCGCTCAAACGACAGGCCGGCCACACCCTGGATGGCGTCGCCCGCCATGCTGGCCCACACGGCGTCGGCGGCATCGGGCGTCTGTGCGAGGCGCGCCTCCCACCAAGCCAGCGGCAAGGCTGCACGCTCATCCACGCTGGAGGTGAAGGCATCGGGATGGCGTGCGTAGGCGTCGAGCATGAGCGCGCGGTAGGCGGGGGCGTGGTGGGGCAGAAGGCGGACGATGGCCATGGGGTCTCCTGCCACACAGTGTAGGAGTCAGTGGAAATCCCGGCTGCTGCTTGTCAGCCCGCCCAGCAAAGGCGTGAGGTTCACCATGTGCTGGGCGATGAGGTGCATCACCGTGTGTTCGCCCTCCCCCGTTCGCTGCCAGCGGCCATAAACCGCCAGCACACGGGACTGCAGCAAGGCGGCGCGCTGGCGTTCGCGCAAAGCTTTCCAGACGATGACCTGCACGGTGCCGGTCTCGTCTTCCAGCGTCACGAAAACCACGCCCTTGGCGGTGCCCGGGCGCTGGCGGGTGGTGACCAGGCCACAGGCGCGCACCAGTCGGCCGTCGGGCGCATCACGAAGTTCGGCGGCGGTGCGCAGGCGCTGGGCGGCCAACTGGGGGCGCAGCAAGGCCAAAGGGTGTTGGCGCAGCGTGAGGCCCAGACTGGCGTAGTCGTGCACCACGGCTTCGCCCTCGGTGGCCTGGGGCAAAGCCAGCAGGGGCTCGTGCACCGGCGCCCCGCGCAGCAGGGCCGGGGCGGTGTGCAAGGCGCTGGCGGCCCACACCTGCTGGCGGCGGTGGCCGGCCAGGCTGGCCAGGGCGTCGGCACCGGCCAGGGCTTTGAGGTCGGCGGCGTCGAGCCGGGCGCGTTGGGCCAGGTCTTGCACATCGCTTGGCATGGCCTGGGCACGGGCCTCGGTGATGCGCTGACTGACTTCCAGCGACAGTCCTTTGACCAGGGAGAGGCCCAAGCGCACCGCAGGCTGTGAGGGGTCGGCGGAGGAAGGCTCCAGCACGCTGTCCCAATCGCTCACACACACATCCACCGGCCGCACCTCCACACCGTGGCGCTGGGCGTCTTGCACCAGTTGCGAGGGGCTGTAAAAACCCATGGGTTGCGAGTTCAGCAAGGCCCCCAGGAAAGCGGCCGGGTGGTGGCGTTTGAGCCAGGCGCTGCTGTACACCAGCAACGCGAAGCTGGCGGCATGGCTTTCGGGGAAACCGTATTCGCCAAAACCTTCGATCTGGCGAAAAATGGCTTCGGCAAACTCGGCCGTGTAGCCGTTGGCCAGCATGCCTTGCACCACCTTGTGGTGGAACTTGTCCACCCCGCCCTTGCGCCGCCAGGCGGCCATGGAGCGGCGCAGTTGGTCGGCCTCGCCCGGGGTGAAGCCAGCGGCGATGACAGCAATCTGCATCACCTGCTCCTGAAAGATGGGCACGCCCAGGGTGCGCGCCAGCGCGGGCTTGAGGGCTTCGCTGGGGTAGTCCACCCGGCCGCCCTTTCGCACCAGCTCGCGCCGCTGCAAGAAGGGGTGCACCATGCCGCCCTGTATGGGCCCGGGGCGCACGATGGCGACCTCGATCACCAGGTCGTAAAAGGTGCGTGGCTGCAGGCGCGGCAGCATGCTCATCTGGGCGCGGCTCTCGATCTGGAACACGCCCACGGTGTCGGCGCGGCAGATCATGGCGTAGGTGGCTGGGTCGTCCTGCGGGATGTGGTGCAAACCCATCGCGCGGCCTCGCCAGGTGCCCACCATGTCCAGCATGCGGCGCAAAGCGCTGAGCATGCCCAAGGCCAGCACGTCCACCTTCATCAGGCCCAGGGCGTCGATGTCGTCCTTGTCCCATTCGATGATGCTGCGGTCTTTCATGGCGGCGGGCACCACGGGCACGGTGGACGTGAGCCGGTCTTGCGTGAGCACGAAACCACCGCTGTGCTGCGACAGGTGGCGCGGAAACCCCAGCAAGGTGCGGGTGATGGCGAGCAGCTGGCGCAGGCGGGGTTCGTCCGGATCCAGGCCCATTTCGATCAGGCGTTCGTGCAGCAGCTCGGCGCCGTCCCACCACTGCTGGTGTTTGGCCAGGGCATCGACGGTGGCCAACGGCAGGCCCAGGGCCTTGCCCACGTCGCGCAAGGCGCTGCGCGGGTGGTAGGTGGCCACGGCAGCGGCCAGGGCGGCGCGGTGGCGGCCGTATTTGGTGTAGAGGTACTGGACGATCTCTTCGCGCCGTTGGTGCTCAAAGTCCACATCGATGTCGGGCGGCTCGTTGCGCTCCTTGCTGATGAATCGCTCGAACAACAAGGTGGACTGCGCCGGGTTGACCTCGGTGATGCCCAGGCAGTAGCAGACCGCCGAGTTGGCGGCCGAGCCCCGGCCCTGGCACAAAATCTTGCGGCGGCGCGCCTCGGCCACCACGTCGTGCACGGTCAAAAAGTAAGGCTCATAGCGCAGCTCGGCGATGAGGGCCAGCTCCTTCTCAAGCTGCGTGCTCACGTCGCTCGGCACGCCCTGCGGGTATCGCTCTGCCGCGCCACGCAAGGCGAGCTGGCGCAGGTGGCTGCTGGGGGTTTGGCCGGGCGGCACCACCTCGTGTGGGTACTCATAACGCAATTCGGACAGCTCGAACCGGCACAAGTCGGCGACGCGCTGCGTTTCGACCAGCAGTTCGCGCGGGTAAATCAGCGACAGACTCAGGCGGCTGCGCAGGTGTGCCTCGGCGTGGGGGCTCAGGGCAAAACCACAATCGGCCACGGGCCGGTGTTCGCGGATGGCGGTCATCACGTCCAGCAACGGCTTGCGGCTGCGCACGTGCATGAGCGCACCGCCAGCGGCCACCAGGGGCAGGCCGGTGGCCTGGGCGGCGGCTGTCAGGCGCTCCAGCCACAAAGCATCGTCCAGGCGGCGGTGCAAGGCCACCCCCAGCCAGGCACGGCCGGCAAAACGCTGGCGCAACCAGCGCGCGGCGGCCTCGATGTCGGCGGAGCTGCTGCCGTGGGGCTGGTCAGGCTGTTGGGCCAGATCGCGCCAGGGCAGCAACAAGGCCAACACGTCGTCCAGCGGGGCATCCACCAGCGGCGCTTGTTGCCAGTGCAGGTGGTAGCGCTCGCGCCCACGCTGTTCGCGGCTGCGTGCGGTGGTGATGAGCTCGCACAACTGGCCGTAGCCCCGGCGCGTGCGCGCCAGCAGCACCAGGGTGAAACCACCACAGGCCAGCTCGGGGGCGCTGATGCGCAGTTCGGTGCCGATGAGCAACTTGAGACCAGCCTCTTTGGCGGCTAGGTGGGCGCGCACCACACCGGCCATGGAGCATTCGTCGGTGATGGCCAGGGCGCTATAGCCCAGCGCGGCGGCACGCGCCACCATCTCGTCGGGGCTGGAGGCACCGCGCTGGAAGCTGAAGTGGCTCAGCGCGTGGAGTTCGGCATAAGGGGGCAGCATGGTTCAAGGCCGCAGCGCCGGGCCGCCCCAAGCAAGGCCGCACCCCCTTGGGGGGCAGCGACCCGCGCAGCGGTGGAGCGTGGGGGCTTCATCCATAAATGCCGTGCAGAAACCAGGCGGGCTCTTTGCCGCGCTGCAAAAACACCCACACCAGCCCCGCCTGCGGGCTCAAAGCCACGTGGTAATCGCGCTGCACCGGTCCAGCCTCACAACGTTCGTCCACCCACCAGCCGCTTTCAATGCGCTGTGGCCCGGTCAGCAGTTGCAGCGGGCCTTGGTAGACCGGTCGGTCCTGCACCACCGCGAGGCGTACAGGCTCGCGCAACAGCCAGGGGGGCTGCCAGGCCAGCGTGGGCGGTAAGGTGGGCGCGGGTGCCTGACGAGCCACACTGGCCGGTGCCCAGCGTGCCATGGCCTCGGGCCGGTGGTCGGCGCACACCTGGCCTTGCAACACCTGTTGTGGCCCCAGCCGGGCCGCCAGGCGCTCCAGCAACTGCCCCCAGGCTTCGCCGCCGACCGGGCGCTCACCGGGCAGCAGGCCCAGCGAGGTGGTGTGCAGCGGCGCCACCTCGTCGGCCACCAGCCGCAACGCCGTGGCCGGCGCGGCCAGGGTGGTGCGCGCCAGGTGTTCGGCCAGCAGGCGCGTGAGGTGGGCCATGTCGCGGGTGGCGTGGGCGGTGCGCAGCGCCACCTGGCCTCCGCGCAACTCGCTGCGGCGCACGCGGTCGTGTTCCCAGTGCAGGGTGAACGCAAGCACCCCCGATTGGCGCGCGGCCAGCCAGACCAACAAGGCATTCAGCAGCCGCTGGGCGCCGAACAGCAGGCCCTGGGCGTGTTCGACCGCGCTGGGGCATTCCAGCCGGTGTTCAAAACGCTCGGGCAGGCTGACCCAAGGGTGGCTCCCGGCGCGCTGGCCATAGGCCTGGTCAAGTGCGTTCAACAGATCGGCGCCAAAACGCCTGGCCAGGCCGTCGCGTGGCAGGGCGCGCACTTCGCCCAGCGTGCGACAACCCAGCTGGTGCAAGGTGGGGGCGTGGGTGCGGGCTGCGCTCAGGTGGCCCAGTGGCAAGGCGTCGAGGGTGGCGGCCAAGCGCCGGACGCCACAACCGGTGGCGGGCAGCAGCGAAGCCGGCTCGGCACCGGCAGCGGCGCTGGTATCGGCGTCTAGCTGCCGCAACAAGGCCAGGGCCGCGAGGGCCGTGGGCGCGGTGGCCAAGGCCTGAGCCCCGGTGCCACCCGCCTGGGTGCGCAAGCGCTGCAGCAGCGCGCGCCGGCCGCCAAACAGGCGTTCGCTCATCGCCACCTCCAGCAACACGGCCTCATCGAGCAGGCACACACGCGGCGTCCATTGCAAGGCCCACCAGGCCAGGGGCAGCACGGCCTCAGGCGAAGGCGTGGCGGGGGCGGGCAACAGGGCGATCCACCACATGGGGGCGTGCTGGGGCAACAGTTGGGAGAGGAAGGCGGCGCAGGCAGGCCATCACCGGCAGTTCGGCCGCCAGGGTGATGGGCCGGACCATGGGAGGGCCTCGGCGTTTGAACACCTGGACCGACACACCCCCCACCGCGCTGCGCAACAGCAGCCGCAGCGGTGCGGGTGAGGCCTGCTGCCGGGCCGCGTCCACACGCATGGCAAACAGGAGCGGACCCGTGTGTTGCGCCGCGCTGGGCAGGGCGGCGCGTGCGGCCAGGTGCAGACGGCGCAGTTGCTCGGGCCGGGCCTCAGGCAACCAGGCCAGCAGCGCCCCGGCCGTGGCGCTGCGCAGCACCTGTTCGGCGGCCCACAAACGTTCGTTGTGCTGGGCCGTATCCACCCACAAGAGGCGATCGGGGGCCACGCCCTGCGCCGCCAGCGCGGCCAGGTGGGGTGGGAGGGGCGCCCCCACCAGCACCAGCGGGCCTTGGCGCTGGGCCAGGCGCAGCGCGGGCAACAACAAGCGCCACTCGTGCCGTGCGCTCGGGGGCTGCAAAAGTTCGATCAGTTCGCCGATGGGCCAGCCGCCACCCGGCAGTTCGGCGTCCAAGGCCCCATGGCCGCTGGAGACGACCGGCGACACGCCGCCGGCCCAGGCATCGCCCCGCCAAACGCCGGGCAGGGCAAGCGATGGCGCAGACGACAACAGGGCAACGGACATAGCAAACAGAACAAGGCTGAAAATACTGTTTGTTTATACAGTATTTTCAGCCTTGCGGCCAGCCACCCTCCGTGGCTTGTGAGGCTTATTCGATGTCGCCCATGATGCTTTGCAGGTAGTTCTGTGTGCCCACCTTGCCCAGCAGGTCGATCTGGGTTTCGAGGAAATCCACGTGCTCCTCGGTGTCGTCGAGGATCTCCTGCAGCAGGTCGCGCGAGACGTAATCGCGCACCGATTCGCAATGGGCGATGCCGGCCTTGATGGTGGCTTGGGCGCCCTGCTCCAGCGCCAGGTCGGAGGCCAGGATCTCGGGCACGTCCTCGCCGATGTTCAGCTTGCCCAGGTCCTGCAGGTTGGGCAGGCCGTCGAGCATGAAGATGCGGTCCATCAGCTTGTCGGCGTGTTTCATCTCGCCAATGGACTCCTCGTATTCCTTCTTGGCCAGCTTGTCGAAGCCCCAGTGTTTGAGCATGCGGTAGTGCACAAAGTACTGGTTGATGGCGGTGAG
>DASUIK010000067.1:0-7926 GCA_036279795.1 Burkholderiaceae bacterium
TGGGCAAAGCCGGGCACCGGCCCGATGCCATCGGTCTGGGCACGGTCACCGATGCCTACCAGCCGGTGGAGCGCGAGCTGCGGTTGACCCGTGGCGTGCTTGAGTTGCTGCACGAAACCCAACACCCCCTGGCCATCATCACCAAATCCAGCGGCGTGGAGCGCGATCTGGACCTGCTGGCTCCCATGGCCGCGCAACGCCTGGCGTCGGTCTACGTCACCATCACCACCCTGGACGCCGCGCTGGCCCGCACGCTGGAGCCGCGTGCCGCCGCGCCCCACCGCCGCCTGCGCACCATACGCACCTTGGTCGATGCGGGCATTCCCGTGGGGGTGAGCGTGTCGCCGCAAATTCCCTTCATCAACGAAGACATGGAGCAGGTGCTGGCCGCCGCGCGCGATGCGGGTGCCGACCGCGCCTTCTACCAGGTGGTGCGCCTGCCGTGGGAAGTGGCGCCGCTGTTCCGAGAATGGCTGCAGGTGCACCACCCGCTGCGCGCCGACCGGGTGATGGCGCGCATTCAGGACATGCGTGGCGGCAAGGACTACGACGCCGACTTTGCCACTCGCATGCGGGGGCAGGGCATCTGGGCCGACCTGATCCACCAGCGTTTCGAGAAGGCCTGTCGCCGCCTGGGACTCAACCGCGAGCGGCACACACTGGATGGTTCGAAGTTTCGTCCCCCGGGCGAAGTGGGGCAATTGCAGCTGTTCTGACGCGCAGACCCACGCCCAGGCTCAACGTGTGGATTCTTTTTGGAACGGGCGGTGCCAGGCACTCAGGCGGGTCTGCAGCTCGTGGGCAAGCGCTTGGGCACTTCCTTGACCGAGGAGCAGTTTTTGCAGGCCGTCCCGCAGGACGACGGAGCCATTGGGGTTTTGGTAGCGGAAGCCCACCAGCATGATGAAGGGTGTGCCTTGCTGCTTGCTTATGCTGCTGATCTGGGCCAGCAATGGGTCGCGCGGAAACACGTCAGGCACCGCCGAAAGTTGGTGCAACTGGTCAGTGAACAGTTGCCCGTATTCCTTGCTCGCCAGATAGCTGACAAAACGCAGTGCCGCTTCGCGGTTTTTGCTGTTGGCATTGACCGCGTAGTTGCCATCGGCAAAGGTGGAGACCCAGACCGGGGCACCGGGCTTCACCGGTGGCGCCGGCATGAAGCCAATATCGATTTTCGGGTTCAGGCTTCGCACGGTGTCGATGTTCCACGTGCCGCTCATGAAAAACGCCGCCCGTCCTGAAGCAAACAGGGTGCGGGCTTCGTCTTCCGCAATGGCCTCTGCGTTGGCAGGCATGAATTCACGCAGTGCCTGCACCGCTTCGATGGCCCGAACAAATTCGGGTGCTGTGAAGTGTTTGCGCCCCGCCATCACGTCCTTGTAGAACGGGGTGCCCCCATAAAAACCGGGCCCAACCACGCCAAACATCTGCTCCAACACCGGCGCGTCTTTGAGACCATTGGCCAGCACGGTCACGCCTTTGGCTTTGAGCTGGCGGCAGATGGCGAGGAACTCGTCCCAGGATTTGGGTGGGTGGTGCACGCCGTGTGCAGCCAGCAGCGCCTTGTTGGTGAAGACGCCGAGGGACTGTGTGGCAAACGGGACGCCGTACAAGGCCTTGTCGTGCGGTGGTTTGTGGCCTGCTGCGCCTGCCAGCGCGGCATCGCTCATGCGCGCGAGCGCGGGGATTTGTGCAGGCGTGAGCGGCAGCAGATAGCCGGCTTCGGCCAGGTGCGTCTGGCCACCGTAGGCACGGGTGTGGACGATGTCGGGCCCACCGCCACCTGCGAGGGCGGCCAGCAGCACCGTGGGGTACTCGGTGTTGTGGTGTGCCGTGAACTTGATCTCGACGCCGGTCTTGGCCTTGTACTGCTTGGCGACCTGTTCGTAGAAGGCTTTGTCCTCAACGCGCCAGCTCCAGAAGCTCAGTTCGGCCGACTGGGCGCGCTCCGCCTGTCCCAGGGTGCCGATGACCAGGCCGGCCAGCAGCACAAACCGATGCAGGATGTGTTTCATGCGGGTGTCCTTGGTGATATAGGTTCAGAACAGTTGACGCCAGCCCACAGCGAAGATGGACGCGCTGCGTCGGGCCTGGCCATGGAGCAGCTCGCCGTAGCGGTTGACGCTGTAGGCGGTGTAGGCCGTGCTGTGTTTGGACAAGAGGTGGTGCAGCTCCAGCGCGGCACCCATGTCCCGTCCCGCGATCAGCGGGCTGTCGCTGCCCGCCACGCTGGCCTTCGCCACCCAGTGGCCGGCAAAGGGAATGGTCAGACCCAGCGACCACTCACGCGAGCGTGCTCGTTGCGAGAGCACAAACTGGTCGTAGCGCGATTGGCCCACCATGGCCCAGAGCTTGGCGTCGCCGAAGTCGTGGTTGAGGGCCAAGGTGAGCGTGTCCAACTGGCCTCGGCGAGCAGCCGCCGCGTTGTGCGTGCCCGTGGCCGGGTCGTAGGTGCTGAGCGTGCCTTGCCGGTAGTAGCCCAGGCCCGCGCGCCACGGGCTGGCGTCGTACACCACGGCGTAGCTTTGGGCCGAGACCGTTTTGCCGCTGGGGTCCAAGAAACCTATCTGTGCCGACGCGGTGATGCCCCCCCAACGCGGCGTGTCGTAGCGCAAGGACTTGTCCATCCGCACGTGGGTGTACCGCTGCGGACTCGCCAGATCGTTGTTTACGCCCAGCGCGCCCGCCAGGCCGCTGAGTTGCCCATCTGCTGAAGGGACGGGCGAGCCCAGCGGGCTGGGGCCACCGAGGCGCCAGGTGCGCACGTAGGGGTCGTAGGTGTCGCCATAACCCACGGCCGAATTGGACGCCACATCGTTCCATGGTGTGTAGACCCGGCCCATGCGCAGTTGGCCCCATGGGCCAGTGATGCCCAGATTGGCTTGCCTGTGGAAAGTGCGGGCAGGCGTGGCCCCCGTGTCCAGCGACAGCTGGCTCTCCATGACAAAACCCGCCTTGAGGCCGTGGCCCAGGTCTTCGACGCCCCGAAACCCGATGCGCGACGCATTGATGCCGTAGGGAATGAGCCCGGTGGTGGCCTGTTGGGCCAGCACCGCGCCCAAGGGGTTGTTGGCCGACACCGGTGCGGCCAGCACCGAGCGCCAACGGCCTACCTGGGCCTCCGCCACGCCAAACAGCGTGACCGATGACTCTGCCCACACGGGGGTTGCGTACAGCGCTGCGCAAGCAAGCAGGACGCTTGTTCTTTTCATTCTTCTCTCCCTGACCTTCACCACGGGTGAATCCGCAGCAACTTAATTTTCTTTGATCTTTCTCCGTTGAAACGTCAAATTTGTGACGATTTTGATGACTTTTCCGAAACGTTTCGGGTTGACGGCGCGGCTTCAGGCGGGCCAGGTGGCGCCATGCTCGGGCACCATGGCCGACCAGCGCAATGTTTTTTCGATGCGCAGACGCAGCGCGTCGGCCGCTTCCGGGTCGCCGTGCACCACAAACACCTGGCGCGGCGATGAGGGCAGGGCGCGTAGCCAGTCCATCAATTGGGTGGCATCGGCGTGGGCCGAAGCGCTTTGCAGTTGCACCACCTCAGCGCGCACCGGCACGTCCTGACCATGCAGCCGCAGGTATGAAGCACCAGCGGCCAAGGTGGCGCCGCGTGTTCCGGGCGCTTGGTAGCCGGTGAGGATGACCATGTGGCGGTGATCCCCGAGGTATTGCGCCAGGTGGTGCAACACGCGCCCACCGGTGGCCATGCCGCTGGCGGCCAACACCACCTTGGGGCCGTGGTTCATCGCGATCGCGCGCGACTGGTCCGGGGTCACCGTGAAGTGCGCCGCGTGGCCCATGGCCCGGCATTGCGCAGCGTCCAACCGGTGTTCGCCCAGGTGGTGCTGGAACAGCTCGGTGGTGTGAATGGCCATGGGGCTGTCGAGGTAAATGGGCAGCGATGGCGGAATGGCCTTGCTCGCCTTCAGTTCGGCAATGGCGTGCAGCAATGCCTGCGCACGGCCCACTGCAAACACCGGCACCACCGCCGTGCCGCCGCGCGCGGCCACCCGCGCCAGAGCCGGTGCCAGTTCGGCCATCAAGTCCTCCTTGGGGTGTTCGCGGTTGCCGTAGGTGGACTCGATCAGCACGGTGTCGGCGGCAGGCGCGGCCTCGGGGGGCCTCATCAGCAGATCGTCTGGGCGGCCTAGGTCGCCCGAGAAGAGGATGCGCCGCCCACCCACCTGCAACAGCAGGCTGGCCGCGCCCAGGATGTGTCCCGCGCCGGTGAAACGTGCCCGCCACCCGGGCAGGGGTTCAAAATCCTCTTGCGTGGGCACGGTGTGCAAGAGCTTGAGGCTGCGGCGCGCGTCTTCTTCGGTGTAGAGCGGCAGTGCCGGCGCATGTTTGGAGAAGCCGTGCCGGTTGGCAAAGGCCGCGTCTTCTTCCTGGATGTGTCCGCTGTCGGGCAGCAGGATGGTGGCCAGATCGCGCGTGGCCGGTGTGGCCCAGACCTTGCCATGAAACCCCTCTTTGGCCAGCAAGGGCAGGTAGCCACTGTGGTCCAGGTGGGCATGGGTCAGCAGCACGGCGCCGAGATGTCGCGGCTCAAACGGCATGGGGCGCCGGTTGCGCAGCCGCAACTGCTTATAGCCCTGGAACAGCCCGCAGTCCACCAGCACGCGCTGGCCCGCATGTTCCACCAGGTACTTGGAACCGGTCACGGTGCCGGTCCCGCCGAGGAAGGTGATGTTGACGCTCATGGACACATCTTATGTCCGGCACAGCGTCGCAGCGCCGCAGGGCGCTCAGTCCGGCTTCACATTGCCACGCAGGATCACCCTGGCCCAGCGCGGGATCTCGCTGGCGATCAGCTGTGCGAAGGCTTGCGGCGTGGTGGGGGTGGGCACGGCGCCTTCGTTGCTGAGTGCGCGCGCCACTTCGGGCGAGGCGAGGGCCTTGTTGATCTCGCTGTTGTAGAGCTGCACCAGCGGTGCGGGCAAGCCGGCCGGCGCGACGATGCCGTACCACTGGTCGGCCTCGAAGCCGGGGTAGCCGCTTTCGGCCACGGTGGGTACGTCGGGCAGGGTTGGAATGCGCTGGACGCTGGACACCGCCAGTGGGCGCAGCCGGCCGCTGCGGATGTGGCCGATCAGGGCCGGGGTGCCGGTGAAGATGGCGTCCACCTGGCCGGCCAACACATCGCTGATGGCGGGCGCTGCGCCCCGGTAAGGGATGTGCAGCAGGTAGGTGTTGGTCTGCTGCTTCAGCAGCTCAAATGTGATGTGTGCGGCGCTGCCGTTGCCACCCGATGAAAAGGTGAGGCGGCCAGGTGCGGCTTTGGCCTTGGCGATGAAGGCCTTGAAGTCGGTGGCCGGAAATTTCTCGTTCACCACCAAGACATTGGGCACCTTGGCCACCAACGCCAGTGGCGTGAAGCTCTTGACCGCGTCATAGGGCAAGCGAGGGTACATCGAGGGGTTGATGGCCAGCGTGCCGATGTGGCCCATCATCAGGGTGCTGCCGTCGGCTGGTGCGCGGGCCACTTCGCCTGCCCCCACCGAGCCACCCGCGCCACCCCGGTTGTCGATCACCACGGTCACACCGAGCTGTGTGGCCAGCCGCGCGCCCACAGCCCGCGCGAGGATGTCGGTGGAACCACCCGGCGGGAAGGGAACGACCAGCTTGATGGTTTTGGGGGCGGTGGCTTGTGCCCAGGTGGCGGGCGTGGCCAGGGCGGAGGTCATGCCTGCGACGGCGATGAGCCAGCGGCGGCGGTCGAATTCGGTGGCGTTCGATGCGGTCATGGTGAGGACATGGGGTTCGAAGTCGGCACAGTATGCCCGCAGCCGCACGCTGGCCCCAGCGCACAGAAAAAAGGCCAGCACGTGGCTGGCCTTCGAGGTCTCACGCAGGACGCGTCAGCTGAAGAAGTCCTTGGCCTTCTCAAACCAACCCTTGTCGTTGGGGCTGTGCTTGTGGCCACCCTTCTTGAACGACTCATCGAGCTCCTTGATCAGCTTGCGTTGGTGCTCGGTGAGCTTGACCGGTGTTTCCACCACGATGTGGCAGTACAGGTCGCCCGGGTAGCTCGAGCGCACACCCTTGACGCCACGCCCGCGCAGACGGAAGGTTTTGCCGCTCTGTGTGCCTTCGGGGATGTCGATGGTGGCCTTGCCGCTCAGCGTGGGCACGTCGATCTCACCGCCCAACGCGGCCGTGGGCATGCTCACCGGCACCTGGCAATGCAGGTCGTCGCCGTCGCGCTCGAAGATGTCGTGTTTGCGGATGCGGATCTCGATGAACAGGTCGCCCGAGGGGCCGCCGTTGCGCCCCGGCTCGCCGTTGCCGGCGCTGCGGATGCGCATGCCGTCGTCGATGCCAGCCGGAATCTTCACTTCCAGCGTCTTGTGCTTCTTGAGCTTGCCCTGGCCGTTGCAGGTGGTGCAAGGCTCGGGAATGATCTTGCCGCTGCCGTGGCAGTGCGGGCAGGTCTGTTGAACGCTGAAGAAGCCCTGGCGCATCTGCACCGAGCCCGAGCCCTGGCAGCTGGGGCAGGTCTTGACGCTGGTGCCGGGTTTGGCGCCGGTGCCGCTGCAGGTGTCGCAGTTGTCCCAGCTCGGGATGCGGATTTGTGCTTCCTTGCCCTGGGCCGCTTCTTCGAGGCTGATTTCCATCGCGTACGACAGGTCGTTGCCCCGGTACACCTGGCGCCCACCCCGGCCACCGCCGCGCTGGCCACCAAAGATGTCGCCGAAGATGTCGCCAAAAGCCTCAGAGAAGCCGCCAAAGCCTTCGGCCCCGGGCCCACCGCGCATGTTGGGGTCCACGCCCGCGTGGCCGTACTGGTCGTATGCCGCTTTTTTCTGCGGGTCCGAAAGCATCTCGTAGGCCTCCTTGGCCTCCTTGAATTTTTCTTCCGCGTTCTTGGCCGAGTCACCCTGGTTGCGGTCCGGGTGGTGCTTCATGGCGAGCTTGCGGTACGCCTTCTTGATCTCCTCGTCGGAGGCGTTCTTGGGCACACCCAGCACTTCGTAAAAGTCGCGTTTTGCCATGGTCTGTCACTGTTCCTGTTGAACACAAACGCCGCGCCGGCCACCTTGCAGTGTCCGGACGCGGCGGCGGTGGCGGGGCCGAGCCCGATCAGCCCTTCTTCACTTCCTTGACTTCGGCATCCACCACATCGTCATCGACCGGCTTGGACGAGGACGCTGCACCTTCCGCTGCGCCAGCGCCTGCTGCGGCCGCAGCTTGCTGGGCCTGCTGGTCGGCGTACATCTTCTCGCCCAGCTTCTGGCTGGTGGTCATCAGCGCAGTGGACTTGGCTTCGATGGCGTCCTTGTCCTCGCCCTTCGCGGCTTCTTCCAGGTCCTTGATGGCGGCCTCGATGGCGTCCTTCTCGGCCGCGTCCAGCTTGTCGCCGTACTCGGTCAGGCTCTTCTTGACGCTGTTGGCCAAGGCTTCTGCCTGGTTGCGGGCCTGCACCAGTTCCACCTTCTTCTTGTCCTCGGCGGCGTTGAGCTCGGCGTCCTTCACCATCTTCTGGATCTCCTCCTCGGTCAGACCCGAGTTGGCCTTGATGGTGATCTTGTTTTCCTTGCCGGTGCCCTTGTCCTTGGCGCCCACGTGCAGGATGCCGTTGGCGTCGATGTCGAAGGACACTTCGATCTGCGGCGTGCCGCGCGGTGCGGGCGGGATGCCTTCGAGGTTGAACTCGCCCAGCAGCTTGTTGCCGGCGGCCACTTCGCGCTCGCCCTGGAACACCTTGATGGTCACGGCCGGCTGGTTGTCGTCGGCGGTAGAGAACACTTGCGCGAACTTGGTCGGGATGGTGGTGTTCTTGGCGATCATCTTGGTCATCACGCCGCCCATGGTCTCGATGCCCAGCGACAGCGGGGTCACGTCCAGCAGCAGCACGTCCTTGCGGTCACCCGAGAGCACCTGGCCCTGGATGGCGGCACCCACGGCCACGGCTTCGTC
>DASUIK010000068.1:0-3327 GCA_036279795.1 Burkholderiaceae bacterium
CCAGCGGGGCCACCCGGTCGAGTACCTGCTGTTCCCCGACGAAGGCCACAGCATCAGCAAGTGGCGCAACCGCCTGGCCCTGTGGCGCAAGGTGGAAGACACCCTGGCCACCTGCCTGGGCGGGCGCAGCGCGGGTTTTGATTTTTACGAGCTGATGCCGCGCGGGCAGTGAGACCGCTTAAGGGCATTTATGCGAGGTCCGCCCCGGCCTCGCGCAACAGCTCGCGCAACACTGAGCGGTGGCAGCGTGCCTCGTTCTCGCAGTAGCAGCCGACCGACAGCTGGGCAGCTTGCGACAGTTGGGCCAACAGCGCGATGTTGTGTGTGTTCTCAGGTGTCTTCATCTCGGCGCGGTAGCGTTTGACGAAAGCGGCCCACTGCGCATC
This sequence comes from Burkholderiaceae bacterium, assembly GCA_036279795.1. Lineage (GTDB taxonomy): Bacteria > Pseudomonadota > Gammaproteobacteria > Burkholderiales > Burkholderiaceae_C > Hydrogenophaga. The sequence goes on from DASUIK010000068.1 coordinate 387, forward strand.
GGTCTCGGCCGCTTGGCCCAGCTTCATGGTCTCTACGCTGGGTGCAAGGTTCGGGTACCACACGTCGTACCAGTTGCCGCTGGCGAATTCCGACTTGGGAACGCCGCGTGGGGGGCGGCGCACTGTGCCGATGCGGGTGCCTTCGTCAGGCAGGCGAGGGCTGCCCAATTGAACGATGCGCAAAGCCATGGGCTCCTCCTGTGGTTTGTGTTGCAGTGTGCCGCAACGCCTGGCAGGCCGGTTATAGTTTTGCAGAGCATCTGCTTGCCAAAATGATTTCTGGAGATCCCACATGATCGAACGCACCTTGTTCAACGCCGACCACCAGGCTTTCCGCGACAGCTTCCAGCGCTTTTGCGACAAAGAGGTTGCCCCGCACCACGAGGCTTGGGAGGAGCAGGGCTACGTGGACCGCGAGGTGTGGCGCAAGGCAGGCCAGAACGGCTTCTTGTGCATGACCATGCCCGAAGCCTACGGAGGTGCCGATGCCGACAAGCTGTACTCGGTGGCGCAGATGGAGGTGTTGAGTGCCGGTGGCTTCAGCGGCATTGGCTTTGGGTTGCACAGCGAGATCGTGGCACCCTACATCCTGCACTACGGCACCGAAGCTCAGAAGCAGAAGTACCTGCCGCAACTCGCCAGTGGCGAGATGGTGGGCGCCATCGCCATGAGTGAGCCCGCCGCCGGCAGCGACCTGCAGGGTGTGAAAACCACTGCCATCAAGCAGCCCGATGGCAGCTACCTTCTCAACGGCAGCAAGACCTTCATCACCAACGGCTGGCACGCCGATCTGGTGATCGTGGTCGCCAAGACCGATCCGGCAGCCGGCGCCAAGGGCACGAGTCTTTTCCTCATCGAGCGGGGCATGCCGGGCTTTGAGAAGGGAAAGCGCCTCAAGAAGCTGGGCATGAAGGCGCAAGACACCTCGGAACTGTTTTTCGACAACGTGAAGGTGCCGGCCGAGAACCTGCTGGGCGGCGAAGTCTTTGAAGGCAAGGGCTTCATCTGTCTGATGGAGCAATTGCCCTGGGAGCGTCTGCAAATTGCGATTGGCGCGGTGGCCGCCGCGCAGGCCGCCATCGACTGGACCGTGACCTATGTGAAGGACCGCAAGGTGTTCGGCCAGCCGGTGGCCGCGTACCAGAACACCCGCTACACCCTGGCCGAGTTGCAGACCGAGGTGCAGGTGGCGCGGGTGTTTGTGGACAAGTGCTGCGAGCTGGTGGCGGTCGATCAGCTCGATACCGCCACCGCCAGCATGGCCAAGTACTGGTGCTCGGACCTGCAATGCAAGGTCATGGACGAATGCGTGCAGCTGCACGGCGGCTACGGCTACATGTGGGAGTACCCCATCACGCGGGCCTACGCCGACGCGCGCGTGCAGCGCATTTACGGCGGCACCAATGAGATCATGAAAGAGGTGATCACGCGCTCAATGGGCCTTGGTGGCCGCTGAGGCTGGGCCCTTCACGCTGGCCGCCTGAGCGTTCGGTTGTGCGGTGACCGTGGTCGGCACCGTGTCAAGCCCGTAGCCCGCGCGTTGGGCCGCGTTGATCGGCGAAATGACGCGGCGAGCGCGTTGGGTCGTGATGCGCGGGCCAGCGTAGGTCGACGGATGTTGCATGGTCTATCTGCCCGGACGGCAGTGTGGTTGCGAGGGTTTCATGCTAGGGCGCAGTCGCTGTTACGTGCGCGGCGCTGGCGCAAACCGGGTAAGCAATCGTTTCAGCTTGCCGGGTTGGCCAAACGGTTGGCGCCGGCTTCGAGCAAGCCCACATCCCCGCTGAGTTGCCCCCCTTCAGCGATGCTGAGCTTGCCGTAGCGAACGGTGCCGCTGACGCGGCCTGTGGGGTGTATGACCAGGCGCTCGCGCACCGTGAGCGTGCCTTCGAACTGGCCATGAATTTCGGCAACGTCGATCTCAGCCGAGCCCTTGAAGCGACCGGGCGGCGCAATCTCCATCACGCGCGAATCCATGGTGGCCTCCACCGTGCCTTCCACGTACAGGGTGTCGCAGTCGGTGATTTCCACACCCTTGAGGCGGATCAGCGGGCCCACCTTGAGTTGGCTGTCGGCACCTGGGCGCGTGGGCTTGTGGGGGTCGGTGGCGGGTGGTTCCTGGGCAGGGGTCAAGGAGGGGGCGGGTGCCACCGCAGAGGGCATGGCGCCTGTGCGCACCGGCTGTGCCGGCGTCAGCGTGCGCGCGGTGGGGGTGTCGAGTTCGCGTTTGCCAAAGAAGGGGGATTGCAATGCCATGGGGGCGTGGTCCTGTATCGATGAGGGAGGGAGCCCTCATGCTAGGTGCCCACACCGCTTACATGTGATGCACCGCCGCAAGACGCGTAAGCAATGGTCTCGCAGGCGTTTTCATTCGGCCTTGTCCAGCCAGGCCAGGTGTCCTTGCCCGGCTTCGTTGAGACGGTGGCGCAACGCCGCGGCGGCGGCTTCCGGCAGCTTGAAGCGCAGCGTGACCACCGCCGCATGCTCCACCCCCATCAGGCTGGCTTCGCATGCATCAAGCTCGCGCCGCACCATGCCTTCGAGCGCGTAGGGCACACAACAGGCCAGCGTTTGCATCCGTTGCAGCGGCAGTTTGTGGGCGCTCAGCAGGGCCTGTGCAACGGCGTCGGTGTAGGCGCGCACCAAACCGCCAGCGCCCAGCTTGACGCCACCAAAGTAGCGCACTACCGTGGCCAGCACGCCTTCGAGGTCTTGGTGGCGCAACACCTCCAGCATGGGGCGCCCAGCCGTGCCGCTGGGCTCGCCATCGTCCACTGCTGCCGACTGGCCGCCCGCCAGCAGGGCCCAACACACGTGGGCCGCACCGGGATGCTCAGCGCGCAGGGCTGCGACAACGTCTTGTGCGCCCGCACGTCCATCCATCGGCTGCACGCAGGCGATGAAGCGACTCTTCTTGATGACAAGCTCGTGGTGAACGGCA
>DASUIK010000069.1:0-6170 GCA_036279795.1 Burkholderiaceae bacterium
CCGTGGCCGGTGACGACCACCGCCTGGCGCGCCGACAGCCGTGCGGCGCAGTCAAGCACATGCGCGGCCAATGCACGGCCTCCCAAACGGTGCAACACTTTGGGCAGGGCGCTTTTCATGCGCGTGCCCTTGCCTGCCGCCATCACCACCACATCCACAGTGTATTGGGCGTCAGACATGCAGCGCCACATTCAACTGGTCGACCACGCCGGACCACTCGCCGTCCAACGCGATGGATTCCCGTAGGAAATCCGCCTGGGATGGCGTCCAGGACAGCGCTTCGTGCAGGGCGACGCCGTTGCCCATCGTGGTGTGATGCTGCATGAAGCGCGCCACCGAGAACGCGTCGCTGGACAAACCCAGCTGAGCGAACAAATGGCCCATTTCAGGTTGATGGGGTGTCATTGGGTTCCTTTCTCAGCGTTGCTCAGAAGGGGTTGCGCCGGCATGTCAGCGCTGGCAGCGGCCGCCTCGGCATCCCCCACGATGCGGATCGAAAATGCTCCCTGCTGCAATCCCATGGACCGGGGCGACGGGTAGCGCCCCTCCGTGATCACCGCACAACGCCCACGGTACCGAAAGGCTTCACACACTTCCCAACGCTGAGAGCCAACCACCAACGACACGGCCCGCTCATTGAAGCCTGCGCGTTCCAGATTGCCCATGCGTTTGTGGGTGACGTAGGACCGACCGTCGTAGGCCTCCCGTTCGTACAAAGTCACTTGTGGCGAGGCATTTTGGGTCACCACCACGCCCGCCAGCGACCACAACCAGGCCCGACGAGGCCAGCGCGATCCGCGAGGCGGCCGCAGTGCAGTCGGTGAGCTGTTCATGTGAAGCCTTGTGTGATGAGGAATTCGGTGGCGCCAGGGTGTTCGTCAGTTTGACGGCGACGGACAGGCAGTGTCGGTTCGCTGGAGCACCGACGCCGCATTCATTGCCACCCAAGCTCGCGCATGGGCAGCACATCGCACCACCCAACGAACAGACAGGACACCCCATGACCCCACAGACCGCGCCGCTGAACATCGATACCGTGCGCACGCAGGCGAGACAACACATTGAATCGGGGGCCGTCACCGTGGGCTACCAGGCCAACCGCACACAGGTGTTGGACATGCTCAACGACGCACTGGCCACCGAACTGGTGTGCGCCCTGCGCTACCGGCGGCACCACTTCATGGTGCGTGGGCTGCAATCGCCCACGCTCGCCACCGAGTTCTTGGAGCACGCCAATGAGGAACTGGCCCACGCCGACCTGCTGGCCGCACGCATCGTGCAGCTGGGCGGCGAGCCCGACTTCTCGCCCGACACATTGAGCAAGCGCAGCCATGCGCAGTACGTCACGGCACCCAACCTTCCCGCCATGGTGCGCGAAAACCTGGTGGCCGAACGCATTGCCATCGATTGCTATCGCCACTTCATCACCCTGCTGCGCGACGACGACCCGACCACGCGGCGCATGCTCGAATCGATACTCGCGGTCGAGGAACAACACGCCGATGAGCTGGCCGGTCTGCTCAAGGGCCTGCCCTTGCAACTGCTGAGCAGCGAGCCCGGCGCCCGGGCCATCGAGCACTGACCCCTGACCGCCTTCGACCCGGTCTCAGAAGACAAAGTCCCTTCAAGGCGTCTGCCCCAGACGGCGGGCCCACAACGGAACAGGCCCGTGGGGGAAAAAGACGTGGCGGACGCCTGCGTTTGAACTATGCGGCACTCGCACTTCAGCGGACTGCGCGAGTGTCCGCCTGCACCCACCACAGTTCCGTCTGCCATCGCACACAGCTGCGTTTGCCATGAGCACAGGCGTGTGCGTTGCAGCACAGACCCACCAACGCCAGCGGCCTACGCTGAACGACCGCAGGGTGGAAGACATGCCGTCTCCACCCCCAGCGGTCAGCCCCACAGGACAGCACCATGAACTACACCGATCAAGACACCCAAGGCATTTACAAGAACCGAACCGGCCCAGGCCCTGGCCTGATGGGCGCCAACACCTTGGATGGGAACGACGTCTACAACCTCAAGAACGAGGACCTGGGCGACATCAAGGAAATCATGCTCGACATGGACACCGGACGCGTGGCCTACGCGGTGTTGTCATTCGGCGGCTTCATGGGCATGGGTGAAAAGCTGTTCGCCGTGCCCTGGAGTGCCCTGTCGCTGGACACGGTGCACAAGCGCTTTTTGTTGGACATTGCCAAGGACCAGCTGCAAAGCGCACCCGGCTTCAACAAGAACCATTGGCCCGATATGGCCGACAAGACCTGGGCGAAGGAAATCCACGACTACTACGGCATCAAGCAGATGCCCGAAACCCAGATCTGAACCACAACGAAGAGGTCGCTCGTGAACACCCATCGCCCCCCTGCCCTCCCCCGGTTTGGCATGGCCGGTCTGCTGACCTCGGCCGTCTGGCTGTTGAGCGGTTGCGCTGCGCCACACCCCAATGACCGCTTGGGCACATCGGGCCGTCAACCTTACCCACAAAGTTATCCGGAAACCTACCCCTATGGCAGCCAAGATGGTGGCCGGCGCGACTACAGACGCGGAGCCAACGAGCGGCTGTTTGAGGCACGTGTCACGTCGGTGCGCGCGGTGATGGTGGCGGGTAACCAACAGTGCTGGATGGAACGCGAAGCGATGCCGCAGCCACAGGCTGGGGCCAATGTGCCCGGTGCCATTGTGGGTGGCGTCCTCGGTGGCGTGCTGGGGCATCAGATCGGGGGAGGCAGTGGCCGCGACCTCGCCACCGCCGGTGGCGTGGTGGCCGGGGCGGTGGTCGGCGCACAGGCAGGCCGGCGCTCGCGCAACGGCGACGACCGCACACAGGATGTGCAACGCTGCCGCGACACCAGCGAACGTGACCAGGTGGACCACTGGGACGTCAGCTACGAGTACCGCGGCATCTTCCATCACGTGCAAATGACCTCGCCCCCGGGCGCCACCGTCACCGTGAACGCCGACGGCGAGCCCCGCGAGTGACCCGCCGAGACACCTCTGGTCTGACACGAAAGGTCCCATGCAAGCCCCATCGAAGCCCAGGCCCGGCACGTCCCGACTGGCGCCCGTGCCGAGCAACGCCAGCGCTCACCTGAGCACCAATCAGGGACTGGCGCTGAGCGACAACCACAACTCCCTCAAGGCCGGCCCACGGGGCCCGACCTTGCTGGAGGACTTCATCCTGCGCGAAAAGCTCACCCACTTCGACCACGAACGCATACCGGAACGCGCGGTGCACGCCCGTGGCGCCGGCGCCCATGGCTACTTCGAGGTCTACGGCAGCGAGGCCGAGCTGACGCGAGCGGCCTTTCTGGGCAGCCCCGGGGAACGCACACCGGTGTTCGCGCGTTTTTCCACCGTGGCGGGCTCCAAAGGCTCGGCCGATACCGTGCGCGACGCACGGGGTTTTGCCGTCAAGTTCTACACCACCGAAGGCAACTACGACCTGGTGGGCAACAACATCCCGGTGTTCTTCATCCAGGACGCGATCAAGTTCCCCGACCTCGTGCACGCGCTCAAACCCGAGCCCCACCACGGCATGCCTCAGGCCGCAAGCGCCCACGACACTTTCTGGGACTTTGTCACCCTCATGCCCGAATCGCTGCACATGCTGATGTGGGTGATGTCCGACCGTGGCCTGCCACGCAGCCTGCGCATGATGGAAGGCTTTGGCGTGCACAGCTTTCGCTTCGTCAACGCGCGCGGCGTCAGCCATTTCGTGAAGTTCCACTGGAAACCCACCCTCGGCGTACACGCGCTGCTGTGGGACGAGGCCCAGGCCATCGCCGGGCAAGACCCCGACTTCCACCGCCGCGACTTGTGGGAAGCCATCGAGCACGGCGACTTCCCCGAATGGGAACTCGGTGTGCAGGTGGTGGCTGAAAGCGACGTGGCCGCACTCGGCATCGACTTGCTCGACCCCACCAAACTGATCCCCGAAGAGCAGGTGCCGGTGCGACGCATCGGCCACATGGTGCTCAACCGCAACCCCGACAATTTTTTTGCGGAGACCGAACAGGTCGCCTTCCACCCCGGGCACCTGGTGCCTGGCATCGACTTCTCCAACGACCCGCTGCTGCAGGGTCGGCTGTTTTCGTACACCGACACCCAGCTTTCGCGCCTGGGCGGTGCGAACTTCCACGAGCTGCCCATCAACCGCAGCCAGTGCCCCATGTTCAACTTCCAGCGCGACGGCAGCCACCGACAAGACATCCCAAGCGGTCGCGTCGCCTACGAGCCCAACACGCTTGAGAACGGCGACGAGTTCCGGGTCGATGGCCGCACCTTCGAGCCCGTGGGCCTGACCGGCTTCACCAGCCACCCTGACACACTGGACTCGCCCAAATGCCGTGGCCGCAGTGCGTCTTTTGAAGACCACTTTTCCCAGGCCCGCTTGTTCTGGGTCAGTCAATCTCCCCAAGAGCAGGTCCATCTGGTGGGGGCCTTTCAGTTTGAACTGTCCAAACTCAACGGTCCGACCATCCGCCAGCGTTTGGTGGACCTGTTGGCCTGGGTCGATGTGGAACTGGCCAGCCGAGTGGCGGCGCCGCTGGGCATTGGCCTGCCCGACCCGGCCAGCGCCGCCGCCTGGCCCGGCTTTCGCGACTGGCCCGTGGCTGCAGAGACCCCCACACCGTCGTCGGCCCTGAGCATGCGTCCAACCCGGCCCATGGGCATCGCGTCGCGCTCGGTGGCCGTGCTCATCAGCGAAGGCGTGCACTCCGCCTCCGTTGAGGCCATGCGTCAGGCACTGTCGGCTGAACGCGCCCATTGCACACTGATCGCAGCCACGCTCGGCGACATCACCGCCTCCGACGGCAGCCAACTCCAACCACAGGCCACGCTGGACAACACGGCGTCCTTGATGTTTGATGGTGTCTACCTGCCGGCAGCGGCCAGCGGGCCCGGCGACTTGTGCCGTCACCCGTTGGCGCAGCGGTTTGTGGCGCAGGCCTACGGCCACGGCAAAACATTGGCGGCTTCGGGCTCGGGCACGGCGTTGTTGAGCCTGGGCACCGGCTTGTTGCGCCCAGGCACCGGCTGGTCACTGGCGTCCACACCGGGCATTGTCGTGGGGGATGCCGACGTGCTCAGCGCCGAGTTCACCGCCGCCTTCGTGGCCGGCCTGGCACAGCACCGACATTGGGAGCGTTAGCAGCACACCACAAGGAGCACCTCATGGCCACCGACCACCGCATGGAACAAGACAGCATGGGCCAGGTGGCCGTGGATGCGCAGGCGTTGTGGGGCGCGCAGACGCAGCGTTCGCTGCGGTTCTTTGCCATCTCGACCGAGCGCATCCCCCCTGCGCTCATCCACGCGCTGGCCCTGGTCAAGCGCGAAGCGGCCCGCGTCAACGCCCAACTCAGCCTGCTGGACGCAGCACGCGCCCGCGCCATCGAATGGGCAGCTGACGAGGTGCTGGCCGGGCTTCACGACACGGCGTTTCCCTTGTCGGTGTGGCAAACCGGCTCGGCCACCCAAACCCACATGAACGTCAACGAGGTGCTGGCCAACCGTGCCTCCGAACTCATGGGTGGTGGGCGCGGCCTGGCGCGTGTGGTGCATCCCAACGACCATGTCAACCTGGGGCAATCGTCCAACGACGTGGTGCCCACCGCCATGCACGTGGCCACGCTGCAAGCGGCCCAGCAAAGCCTGCTGCCGGCGCTGCAGGCCTTGCACCGCCAGCTGCAGCAACACGCCCAGGCTTGGGCCGACATCGTCAAGACCGGGCGCACCCACCTGCAGGACGCGACACCCATCACGCTGGGGCAGGTGGCCTCGGGCTGGGCGGCACAGCTGGTGCAGGCTGAGCATGCCCTCACCCTCAGCCTGGGGCCGATGCACGAACTCGCCATTGGCGGCACCGCCGTGGGCACCGGCCTCAACACCCATCCGCTGTTTGGCGACCACGTGGCCGCCGCCCTGGGGGTGGCCACCGGCTTGCCGCTGCGCTGCGCGGGCAACCGCTTTGCCGCGCAGGCCGCGCACGACGCGATGGTCCACGCCCACGGCGCACTCAAGACCTTGGCCATCGCACTGATCAAGATCGCCAACGACATCCGTTGGCTGGCCAGCGGCCCACGCTGTGGCCTGGGCGAATTGCGCCTGCCCGAAAACGAACCAGGCAGCTCCATCATGCCCGGCAAGGTCAACCCCACGCA
>DASUIK010000070.1:0-10104 GCA_036279795.1 Burkholderiaceae bacterium
CGGCGCCGGCACCACGCCGCCGCGCTGGTAGGCCCGGTCGTTGGCCTCGGCGGTGACGGTCTGGGCCTTGCCTTCGGTCACATACGAGGCTTCCATGAAATAGACCAGCGGCAGGTCCAGCACATCGAGCCAGACCACGGGCTCGCTGCCGTCGTGGCCGTGCTCGTGCCACAGGCCGGTGGGCGTGAGGATGAGGTCGCCGCGGCTCATCGGGCACTTCTCGCCGCCGACCGTGGTCCACGCGCCCTCGCCCTCGACCACCATGCGCACGGCGTTCGGCGTGTGGCGGTGCGAGGGCGCCCACTCGCCGGGCAGCAGCAGCTGCATGCCCAGGTAGATGGAGGAGCTGGCCTGCATCTTCTCCAGCCCATGGCCGGGGTTGGCCAGCACCAGCACACGGCGCTCGGCCTTCTCGATCGGCGTCAGCTCGCCGGCCTGCAGCAGCAGCGGGCGCAGTTGCCGGTACGACCAGTGCGTGGCCTGCGTGCGCCGCGTCGGCACGTGCGGCGGCAGCACGGCGCGCAGGCTGGGCCACAGCGGCACGAGGTTGCGTGCGCTCAAGGCATCGCGGTAGTCCTGGGGCAAGTCGTCTAGCCGGCCGAGTTCCAACATGGGGATTTCCTTGTCTATGGGGCGGTGGTGGGGGCGAATGCTAGGCAGCTCTATGTATTCATGCAATGCCAATGCTTTGATAATGCGAATTACGAATTCGAATAAAGGATGGCCATGAAGGAACTCGACCTGCGTTTGCTGTCGGTGTTTGACGAGGTTTACAAGACGCGCAGCGTGTCGGGCGCCGCCGACGTGCTGGACATGAGCCAACCGGCCGTCAGCGTGGCGTTGTCCAAGTTGCGCCGCCATTTCGGGGATCCCCTTTTTGTGCGCACCTCCGCCGGCATGGAGCCCACGCCTTTGGGTGAGGGCCTGGTGCGGCCGGTGCGCGAGGCGCTCACGGCGCTGGATGTGGTGCTGGGCCACCACCAGGCGTTTGATCCGGCCAGCTCGCACCGCACCTTCCGCGTGTGCATGACGGACATCAGCCAGCTTGTGCTGTTGCCCCGGTTGTGGGAGCGGTTGCGGGTGTCGGCGCCGCACATCCACATCGAGATCGTGCCGCTGAGCGCCGACATCGGCCGCCAGCTTGAAAGCGGCGAGGCCGACCTGGCGCTGGGCTTCATGCCGCAGCTGGAGGCGGGCTTTTACCAAACGGTGCTGTTCGAGCAGACCTTTGTCTGTCTGGTCAGCGCCCACCACCCGCGTGTGCGCAAGTCGTTGTCGCTGGCGCAGTTCCAACGCGAGGACCACGCCGTCATCAGCTCATCGGGGGCCGCGCCGCTGCTGATCGACCAGGCCATTGCCAAGCAAGGCATACAGCGCAAGGTGGCCATCAAAATCCCCAACTTCATCGGCGCCGCGCTGGTGGTGGAACACACCGACCTGGTCATCACCATCCCCGCGCGGCTGGCCGAGGTCTTGCGCGACCGGGGCGAGCTGCGCAGCTTCCCGGTGCCATTTCCGTTGCCCGGCTACCAGGTCAAGCAGCACTGGCACGAGCGCTACCACCAAGACCCGGGCAGCCGCTGGCTGCGGCAGGTGATCGCCGAGCTGATGCAGGCACCGGTGCGCACCCGCAAAGCGCGCACCTGAGCCGTCAGACCGCGCCGAACTCGGGCGGGCGCACCGCCATCAGCTGTGCGGCGGTTTGTTCGTAGGCATGGGCCAGTTGCAGGAGTGCGAATTCGCCCTGTGGCTTGCCAATCAGCTGTAAGCCCATGGGCAAGCCCTGGGCATTGAAGCCCGCTGGCACGCTGATGGCCGGCAGGCCCGCCAAGGTGGCGTAGATCACCACCTCCATCCAGCGGTGGTAGGTGTCCATCGTGCGGCCGGCGATCTCGGTGGGCCAGCGCTGGTCCACGTCGAACGGCCACACCTGTGCCACCGGCAGCGCCAGCACATCGAAACGTTCGAACAGCGCGAGCATCTGCTGCAGAAAACGGGTGCGTTGCGCGCTGGCCGCGTTCAGCTGCGCGCCTGTGAGCCGCAGCGATTGGTCGTGCTCCCACAAGGCTTCAGGCTTGATGTGTGCACGGTTGTCGGGCTTGAGGAGGAAGGGCGCGATGCGTGGCCCCACCAAGGCCTGGCGCCACACCAGCCAGCAGTCCCACACCGCTGCGGGGTCCATGCCCAGCACCGTGTTGTCCACCACGCAGCCCATGTCGGTGAAGCGCTGCAAGGCCGACGCGCACACGTCGAGCACCCCGGCCTCCATGGGCAAGTGGCCGTCCAGATCGCCCAGCCAGCCGATGCGCTGGCCGGTGATGTCGGTCTCCAGTGGTGCGGCAAACGCGTGGCCATCCTGCGCGATGCTCAGCGGCGTGCGCGGGTCGTGCCCGGCCTGGATGGACAAAAGCATGGCCACGTCGCGCACGCTGCGGCCCATCGGGCCTTCGGTGCCCAGCTGTGCAAGCCATACGTCGTTGGCCGGCCACATGGGCACACGCCCTTGTGAGGGGCGCAAACCGAACACGTGGTTCCAGCCCGCCGGGTTGCGCAGGCTGCCCATGAAGTCCGAGCCGTCGGCCACCGGCAGCAGGCGCTGCGCGAGCGCCACGGCCGCGCCACCACTGCTGCCGCCAGCCGATTTGCTCAGGGCGAAGGCGTTGCGGGTGGGGCCGAACACGCCGTTGAACGTGTGCGAGCCCAAGCCGAATTCGGGCGTGTTGGTCTTGCCGATCACGATGCAGCCCGCGGCCTTCATGCGTGCGGCCATCAGGCCGTCTTCGGTGGCAGTGAAGCCTCGCATCAAGGGCGAGCCCAGCGTGGTGCGCAGGCCTGCAGCGTTGGACAAATCCTTGATCGCCTGGGGCATGCCATGCATCCAGCCCATGGACTCGCCGCGCGCCAGTTGGGCGTCGCGCACATCGGCTTCGGCCAACAGCGCATCCGCATCCCGCAGGCTCACGATCGCGTTCACATGGGTGTTCACGCGTTCGATGCGGTCCAGTGTGGCCGCCATCACCTCGCGGCATGACACTTGCTTTTGGTGTATCGCCTGCGACAGCACATCGGCGGTCATCAGGGTCAGGTCGGAGGGCATCTGGCTCATGTTGGCGCTATATTGCGGGTGTGACCGTTGACATTTGAAGTTTCAACCAATTCCATATTCTGACTGGAGTGTTCATGAAGCGTCGTTCCCTGGTTTCACTGTCGGCCATCGCCGCCCTGTCTGCCGCCATGTTGGCGCCCATGGTGGTGCACGCCCAGGCCAAGACCCTGCGCGTGGTGCCCCACGCCAACGTGACCATCCTGGACCCGATCTGGTCCACCGCCTTCGTCACCCGCAACCACGGCTACATGATCTACGACACGCTGTTCGGCACCGACGCCAACGGCGCGATCAAGCCGCAGATGGTGGACAAGTGGAGTGTGAGCAAGGACAACCTGACGTGGACCTTCACCCTGCGCGACGGCCTGGAGTTCCATGACGGTGCGCCGGTCACGAGTGCCGACGTGGTGGCATCGATCAAGCGCTGGGCCAGCCGCGACAGCTTCGGCGGCGTGATGGCCAAAAGTGTGGCCGACTACGCCACGCCGGATGCCAAGACCTTTGTCATCCAGCTCAAGCAGCCCTTTGGTGTGATGCTGGAGGCACTGGGCAAGCCGTCCAGCAACGTGCCCTTCATCATGCCCGCCAAGGTGGCCGCCACGCCGGGCAGCGAACAGATCAAAGACAACATCGGCTCCGGCCCCTACAAGTTCGTGCAGGCCGAGTACAAGCCGGGTGAGAAGCTGGTCTATGTCAAGAACGAAAAGTACAAGTCGCGGCCCGAGGCGCCCAGTGGCACGGCGGGCGGCAAACCGGTGTACCTTGACCGCGTGGAGTGGGTCATCATCCGCGACCCGCAAACCCAGTTCAATGCGCTGGTGGCGGGCGAGGTCGACATCATCGAGCAGCCCACTTTCGAGCAGTACGCGTCGCTCAAGGCCACCAAGGGTGTGCAGATCGTGGATGCGCAGCCGGCTGGCCTGCAGTACATCTTCCGCTTCAACCACAAGCACCCGCCCTTCGACAACGTGAAGGTCCGCCAGGCCGCCATGGTGGCCCTGGGCCAGGTGGAGCACCTCAAGGCGCAGGTGGGTGCGCCCGGCATGTACAAGTTCTGCAAGAGCATGTTCCCCTGCGGCACGCCCTACGCCAGCGACAACACCGGCTACTACACCGGCACGGCCGACCCGAAGAAGGCCGCGCAAATGCTCAAGGACGCGGGCTACAAGGGCGAACCCGTGTTGCTGATGCGCCCGACCGATCTGGCGTCCATCGCCAAGCTGCCCCTGGTGGCCAAGCAGCAGCTTGAAGCCGCTGGCTTCAAGGTGGACATGCAGCAGATGGACTGGGCGACGCTGGTGGCGCGCCGCGCCAAGAAGGACGCGCCCGCCGCAGGTGGCTGGAACGCCTTCATGACCGCGTGGACGGCCGGCGACATCCAGAACCCGCTGACCATGGCGATGATGAATGCCGCTGGCGACACCGGCTGGTTTGGCTGGCAGGACGACAAGCAGATCGAGGAACTCAAGGTCAAGTTCGCCCAGGCCGGCAGCGATGCCGAGAAGAAGAAGCTGGCCGAGCAACTGCAGCTGCGTGCCATCGAGACCGCATCGCACGTACACCTGGGCCAGTACAACAACCCCGCCGCGCTGCGCGACAACATCTCGGGCTTGGTGCCGGCCGGTGCTCAGGTGTACTGGAACATCAAGAAAAACTGAAGACCACCCCCATCGCTTGCCCGCTGCGCGTGGCCGCATCCCCCCCCTCCAGGGGGGCGACACCAGCCGACCGGCAAAGCCGGCCCGGCGGTGTCCCTGGGGTCGGCCTCGCATTGATCCATGACGCCACGGAGGGCGTGTGCTGAGATTTCTTTTCAAGCGGCTGCTGGCCGTGCTGCCGGTGTTGCTGGTGGTGGCCGTGGTGGTCTTCCTGATCCTGCGCCTCACGCCGGGCGACCCGGCTGCCGTGATCGCTGGCAACAACGCCACCAACGCCGACATCGAGCGCATCCGCGAGCAGTTGGGCCTCAATCGCTCGCTTCTCGCGCAGTTCGGCATCTGGTTCATGGGCGTGTTGCAGGGCGACCTGGGGCACTCCTTCTACCTGGGCAAACCGGTCACGGAGCTGATCCTGCAACGGGTGGAGCCCACGCTGTCGCTCGCGGTGGGCACCATCGTGCTCGCGGTGCTGGTGGCGGTGCCCCTGGGCACGTTGGCGGCCTGGCGCCTGGGTGGCTGGCTCGATCGCATGCTCTCGGGTTTTTCGGTCCTCGGCTTTTCGGTGCCGGTCTTTGTGGTGGGCTATGTGCTTATCTATGTGTTCGCCATACAGCTCAACTGGCTGCCGGTGCAGGGGTACCGACGCCTATTTGGGTCTTCATCCGAAGGTGTGGGGGCGTGGGCGCAGCAGCTGGTGCTGCCCTGGATCACCTTGTGCACGATCTACGTCGCGCTGATCGCGCGGGTCACGCGCGCCAGCGTGTCGGAGGCGTTGACCGAGGACTACATCCGCACCGCGCGCGCCAAGGGCATACGCGAATCGGCTGTGCTGCTGCGCCACGCGCTGGCCAACGCGGCCGTGCCCATCGTCACCGTGGTGGGCATCGGTGTGGCGTTGCTGATTGGCGGCGTGGTCGTCACCGAAACTGTCTACGCCATCCCGGGCCTGGGCTCGCTCACGGTGGACGCTGTGCTCAACCGCGACTTCCCCGTCATTCAGGGCCTGGTGCTGGTGTTCAGCGTGTTGTATGTGCTGATCAACCTGCTGGTCGATCTGAGCTACCTGTTCCTGGATCCGCGTATTCGGTACTGAACATGCCCCCACGCTCATCACTTCGTGTATTCGCTGCCCCCCGAGGGGGTGCAGCCTTGCTTGGGGCGGCCCTGCGCTGCGGCTTGATATGGTCATCCTGAAAAAACTCTGGCGCAACAACGCCATCCGTTTCGGCACCGTGGTGCTGGGCCTGCTGCTGCTGATCGCGGCGACTGCGCCATGGCTCGGCACGGTCGAGCCGTCGGCCATGGACTTCAGCCACATCAACACCGCTTCCGGTACCCGCGGCGAGTTCGCCCTGCCCAGCGGCGAAACCGTGGCCCACACCTTCTGGATGGGCAGCGACAACGCCGGCCGCGACATCTACAGCCGCGTGGTCTATGGCACGCGCGTGTCCTTGCTGGTGGGCCTGTTCACCGCCACCGTGGCCGTGGCCATGGGGGCGCTGCTGGGCATGCTGGCCGGCTACTTCCGTGCGGTGGATGCGGTGTTGATGCGGTTCATGGATGGCCTCATGGCCATCCCCGCCATCCTGCTGGCCATCGCCTTGGTGGCGGCACTGGGCGCGCAGCTGTGGACGGTGGTGGTGGCCATTGCCGTGCCCGAAATCCCGCGCGTCACCCGCCTGGTGCGATCGCTGGTGCTGAGCTTGCGCGAGGAACCCTTTGTGGAAGCCGCCAAGGCCCTGGCCACACCCACCCCCACCATTTTGTGGCGGCACATCTTGCCCAACGCGTTGGCGCCGCTGATCGTGCAGGGCACCTTTATCGCCGCCAGTGCCGTGTTGACCGAGGCCATCCTGAGCTTCCTGGGTCTGGGCCTGCCGGCCGACGTGCCGACCTGGGGCAACATCATGGCCGAGGGCCGGGTGCAGTTCAGCCAGTACCCGGGCAACGTCTTGTTCCCGGCCATGTTCCTGGTGCCCACGGTGCTGGCCATCAACCTGCTGGGCGATGGCTTGCGCGACGTGCTCGACCCCAAATTCGCGAAACGGGTCTGAGCACCATGAGCACCCCCATTCTTGAAATCCACGGCCTCCAAGTGGCGCTGCCCCCCGGGGCCGACCGACCCCACGCCGTCGATGGCGTGAGCCTGTCCATCCCCGCTGGTCGCACCCTGTGTGTGGTGGGCGAATCCGGGTCCGGCAAGTCCGTCATGTCCACCACCGTCATGGGCCTGCTGCCGCGCGAGTTGCGCGTGGCCGGCGGGCGTATCGCGCTCAAGGGCGAAGACCTGTTGGCGGCATCGCCCGCGCGCTTGCGCCAGCTGCGTGGCCAGGCCATGGGCATGGTGTTCCAGGAGCCCATGACCGCGCTCAACCCGGTGATGACCTGTGGCGACCAGGTCGATGAGCTGTTGCGCACCCACACCGATTGGCCGGCCACCAAACGCCGACAGGCCTTGCTCGACATCTTTGCCCGCGTCAAGCTGCCCGACCCCGAGCGCATGGTGCGCAGCTTCCCGCACCAGCTCAGCGGTGGCCAGCGCCAGCGCATTGTGATTGCCATGGCGGTCATCCTCAAGCCCGCGCTGCTCATCTGCGACGAGCCGACCACGGCACTGGACGTGACCACGCAACGCGAGATTCTGCGTCTGATCAAGCAGTTGCAGGAAGAGCAGGGCAGCGCGGTCCTTTTCATCACCCACGACATGGGGGTGGTGGCCGACATTGCCGACGAGGTGCTGGTCATGCACAAAGGCTGTGCGGTGGAGCAGGGCAGTCGCGACGAGGTGTTGTTTCGCCCCCAGGCCGACTACACCCGCATGCTGCTGTCGTCCGTGCCGTCGATCACGCCACCGCCGCCCCGGCCTGTCCCCAGCGGTGCACCGCTGTTGCGCGGGGAGGCCGTGGGCAAGACCTACACCTCACACGACTGGATGGGCCGCGCCCGCCAGCACCGTGCGTTGCACGCCGCCAGCGTGGCCGTGCGTGCGGGCGAAACCGTGGGGATTGTGGGCGAGTCAGGTTCGGGCAAGTCCACTCTGGCGCGTTGCCTCATGCGCCTGATCGAGCCCACCGAAGGCAAGGCCTACTGGGGCGATGCCGAGGTGGCGCGCCTGCCCGAGGGGCGCCTGCGCCCGCTGCGCAACCGTGTGCAGGTGGTGTTCCAGGACCCCAACCGTTCGCTCAACCCGCGCATGCGCATTGGCGAGGCCTTGATCGAAGGCGCGCTCAACTTTGGCACGCCTCGCGCCGAGGCCGAGGCCCTGGCCGCACAACTGATGGACCAGGTGCGCCTGCCGCGTGAAGGTCTGTTGCGCTACCCCAGCCAGTTCTCGGGTGGACAGCGCCAGCGCCTGGCCATCGCCCGTGCACTGGCCTGCAAGCCGCAGGTGCTGGTGGCCGACGAAGCCGTGAGCGCGCTCGACGTCAGTGTGCAGGCGCAGATCATGGCGCTGCTGCGCGAGATCCAGGCCGAGCTGGGCCTGGGCCTGCTGTTCATCACGCACGACTTGCGTGTGGCCGCCCAGTTGTGTGACCGCGTCATCGTCATGCACCAGGGGCAGATCGTGGAAGAAGGCCGCACCGCCGAGCTGTACGCCAACCCCCAACAAGACTACACACGGCGCTTGTTCGAGGCCGCGCCCGGCCACGACTTCGCACCCCAGCCGTGACCCTCGGAGACCCGCTTTGCCCCCCAGTTCAACCCGCATCCTGATCGCCGGCTACCAGCACGAGACCAACACCTTCGCCCCCAGCCTGGCCGATTGGGCCGCCTTCCAGACGGGCGAGTCCTTCCCCGCTTACGTGCGCGGCGCAGCCATGCCCGAGCAGCTCGCGGACGCCAACATTCCCGTTGGGGGGTTCATCCAGGCCGCACGCCGCAACGGCTGGACCTTGTTGCCCTCGGCCTGGGCCGGGGCCACGCCTTCGTCCTACGTCACTGAAGACGCATTCGAGCGCATCGCCGCTGCCATCCTGGACGATGTGCGCGCGGCATTGCCGCATGGGCTGGACGGGATCTACCTCGACCTGCACGGCGCGGCCGTGGCCGAACACGCCGACGACAGCGAAGGTGAACTGCTGGGTCGCCTGCGCGCCCTGGTGGGGCCAGATGTGCCCATCGTCGCCAGCCTCGATTTGCACGCCAACGTGACCGAACGCATGCTGCGCGAGGCCGACGCCCTGGTGGCCTACCGCACCTACCCGCATGTGGACATGGCCGACACCGGAGCGCTGGCGGCCGAGCTGCTGCAACGCCGCTTGGCGCTGGGCCGGCGTGAGCAGCTGTTCTGGCGCCGCCTGCCTTTCCTCATCCCGCTCAACGCTCAAAGCACGTGGATGGAGCCCGCCCAAACCCTCTACGCCTACCTGCGCGCGCTCGACGGTGACCACGGCGCGATGCTGAGTTTCTGCATGGGCTTCCCGGCCGCCGACTTCGCCGAATGTGGGGCCGTGGTGTGGGGTTATGGTGAGCAGGCTGAACTGGCCGGTGAGTTGCTCTACAAACGCGTGGCCGAGCCCACCCAGTGGCGCCCTGACTGGCTGGAGGCCCGCGAGGCCGTGGAGGCGGCTTTGGACCTGGCCGCGACCGCACACAAACCCGTGGTGTTGGCCGACACCCAGGACAACCCCGGCGCCGGCGGCGACAGCAACACCACCGGCATGTTGCACGCGCTGCTGCAGCAGCACGCGGGCCAGCGTTTCCCGGGTCAAGTTGCTCTTGGCCTGCTGTTTGACCCCGAGGCCGCACAGGCGGCGGTGGCGGCCGGCGTGGGCGCGCAAATCGACCTCTCGCTGGGCCGTGCCGTGCCCACCTACACCGGCCAACCCAGCGATGCGCCGGTGCAAGGCCGCTTCACCGTGCGCGCGGTCAGCGACGGGCGTTGTGTCATCAAAGGCCCGATGATGACCGGCCTCACGGTGGAGCTGGGCGCCAGCGCCTGCCTGGAGATCGACGGCATTCTGGTGGCCGTGGTCAGCGGCAAGATGCAGTTGCTGGACCGCGAGCTGCTTCGCATGGTGGGCATCACGCCCGAGGCCATGAAGCTCATCGTGGTCAAAAGCTCCAACCACTTCCGGGCCGATTTCACGCCCATCGCCTCCCGCGTGATCGTGGCCAAGGCCGCCGGCCCCATGGCCGCCGACCCGGCCGATCTGCCCTGGAAAAAGCTGCCCGCCACCACACGGAGAACACCATGAGCCAGCCCGCCGCGTTGCCCTCAGACCTCGCAGATTGCTCCGCCTCGCAACTGCTCGACCTGTACCGCGGCGGCCAGGCCTCGCCGGTGCAGGCCACAGAGGCGGTGCTGGCCCGCATAGCCCGCCACAACCCCGCGCTGCG
>DASUIK010000071.1:0-12392 GCA_036279795.1 Burkholderiaceae bacterium
GCCCACGGCCAGTTGCCCGAGCGCGAGCTGGAGTCGGTGATGCGCGACTTCATCGCGCAGCGCCACAACCTGCTGCTGTGCTCGACCATCATCGAGACCGGCATCGACGTGCCCAGCGCCAACACCATCGTCATGAGCCGCGCCGACAAGTTCGGCCTGGCGCAGCTGCACCAGCTGCGCGGCCGGGTGGGCCGCAGCCACCACCAGGCCTACGCCTACCTGATGGTGCCCGACATCGAGGGCCTGACCAAGCAGGCCGCCCAGCGGCTCGACGCGATCCAGCAGATGGAAGAACTCGGCAGCGGCTTCTACCTCGCCATGCACGACCTGGAAATCCGCGGCGCCGGCGAGGTGCTGGGCGAGAACCAGAGCGGCAACATGCTGGAAGTGGGCTTCCAGCTCTACAACGAAATGCTCAGCGAGGCCGTCGCCTCGCTCAAGGCCGGGCGCGAGCCCGATCTGCTGAGCCCGCTGAGCGTGACCACCGACATCAACCTGCACGCCCCCGCCCTGTTGCCCGACGACTACTGCGGCGACGTGCACCTGCGCCTGAGCTTCTACAAAAAGCTGGCCACCGCCAAAACCACCGAGCAGATCGACGCGCTGCTGGAGGAAATTGTGGACCGCTTCGGCAAGCCGCCCGCGCAGACGCAGACGCTCATCGACGTGCACCGCCTGCGCGTGCTCAGCACACCTTACGGCGTGGTCAAGGTCGATGCCGCACCCGGCGTCATCAGCATCCACTTCAGGCCCAACCCGCCGGTGGAGCCGATGCGCATCATCGAACTCATCCAGAAGAACAAACACATCAAGCTGGCCGGCAACGACAAGCTGCGCATCGAGCGCGAATTGAAAGAACCCAAAGACCGCGCACAGATGGTGCGCGATGTGTTGCGCAGCCTGGGGCAGCCGGTCAAAGCCGTCGCGGCGGCTTGACGCAGATCAAGCCCACATCGCTTTGCGGGCACGGTGGGGCCCACGTTCACCTGGCGTTCATGCGCGGGCCAAGAAACTTCAATCCAGGGCGTCAGCATGGGCGCTCAACCATTGAAGATTGAAAGGGAAGCCATGAACCTCAACCCCCACCGCCCCTGGATCACCCCACTCGTGATCGGTGCCTTTGGCCTGTCTGCCGTGACCGGCGTGCTGATGTTTTTCCACCTCGATTCGGGGCTCAACAAAACCGCCCACGAGTGGCTCAGCTGGGCCATGGTGATCGGTGTGCTGCTGCATTTGTTGCTCAACCTGAATGCCTTCAAGCGCTACTTCACACAAACCACGGCGCGGGTGGTGATGGGCGTGTTTGCGCTGGTGCTGGCGCTCAGTTTCATCCCCTCAGGCGGCGCCAAAAGCGAGCCGGGCTTTGCGCCGCCGGTGCGCGCCCTGGCGCAAGCGCCCATCAGCGTGTTGGCCCAGGTGGCGGGCACCAGCGCCGATGAAGTGAAGACCAAACTGACGGCAGCAGGGCTTACGGTGACCAGCGAGCAGCAATCGGTGGCCGACCTGGTGGGCCCCGACCTGCGCCAGCAGATCGGCGCCCTGAGCCGGGTACTGCCCGGCGTCAGCTCGCGCTGAGGGCACACGGGTGGGCGGCACGGAAGTTGCTGAGAGTGCCTTGTCCTTATCCACACGGAGCCCCACCATGCCCACCCGCCGCACCGCCCTGCAACTCGCCGCCACCTTGTGCGCCACCGCCCTGGCCGGGCCGGCGCTGGCACAAGCCACCTACCCCGATCGCGGAGTCAAGATCATCGTGGCCCTGCCCGCAGGCGGCAGCGTGGACATGATCGCCCGCTTGCTGGGCCAGAAGCTCAACACCCAGACCGGCCAGCCCTTTGTCATCGACAACCGTGCTGGCGGCTCCGGCCAGATTGGCATGCCGGCCGTGGCCAAGTCACCCGCGGACGGCTACACCCTCACCGTTTCGCCCGCGTCCTTCCTGACCACCAACAAGAGCATCTTCAAAAGCCTGGCCTACGATCCCGAGGCCGATTTCGCGCCCGTCTCGCGTCTGGTCAACCAGCCCATGGTGATGGTGGTCAAGGACAAACAGAAGTACCCCACGCTGGCGGCTTTCCTGGCCGCCGCCAAGGCGGCACCGGGTCAGCTCACCTACGCGTCATCGGGTGACGGCAGCCCGCAGCATCTGGGCGGCCTGATGTTCGAGACGCGCACGCAGGCGCGCTTGCTGCATGTGCCCTACAAGGGAGGCGCGCTGGCGGTCAACGACACCCTGGCCGGCACGGTGGATGCGATGTTCGCTGTGTTGCCCGAAGCCCTGCCCCACATCCAGTCGGGCAAGCTGCACGCGCTGGGGCTGATGAGCCCGCAGCGCTCGCCGGTTTTGCCACAGGTGCCCACCATGGCCGAGAGCGGTGTGGCCGACCTCAGCCTGTCGGCCTGGATTGGCCTGCTGGCGCCTGCCAAGACACCACGCCCCATCATCGAGCAGCTCAACCGCGCGGTGCGCAGCGCCCTGGACGCCGAGATGAAAACCAAGCTGGCCGAGAGCGGCATCGAAGTGGCCCCGAGCACGCCTGAGGAGCTGCAGCGCACCATCGCCACCGACATCAAGCTGCACGCGGAGCTGGTCAAGGCCGCCGGGCTGACGCCTCAGTGAAAGCGGTGGGGAGCCGGTGGGTGGAACGCAGCGCCGATAATTCCACCCCATGAGCTCCCCCACCGAATTTGCCCCCGGCCTCGTGATCCAAGGCGTCACGCTGCCGCTGAACCTGCGCGACTTCAAGCTGATCGCGTTTGACATGGACTCCACCCTCATCAACATCGAGTGTGTGGACGAAATCGCCGATGCCGTGGGCCGCAAGGCCGAGGTGGCGGCCATCACCGAGGCCGCGATGCGCGGCGAGATCACCGACTTCAAGGACAGCCTGCGCCGCCGCGTGGCCTTGCTCAAGGGCGTGACGCTGGCCGACATGGAGCGTGTCTACACCGAGCGCCTGCGCATCAACCCGGGGGCTGCCGAACTCATCCGGGCCTGCCAGGCCGTGGGCATGAAGGTGCTGCTGGTCTCAGGCGGTTTCACCTTCTTCGCACACCGCGTGTGCGAACGCCTGGGCATCGATTTCAGCCGATCCAACATCCTCGCCACCGAGGGTGGCGCACTCACCGGCGAGTTGGTCACGCAGAGCTGGGGCGACATCTGCGACGGCGCCGAAAAACGCCGCACGCTGCTGGAAGTGGCCTCGCTGCTCAACATCGCGCCCAGCCAATGTATTGCCATGGGCGACGGCGCCAACGACCTGCCCATGATGGGGGTGGCCGGCCTGTCGGTGGCCTACCACGCCAAGCCGAAGGTGCGTGAGCAGGCCATGGTCGCCATCAACGACGGTGGCCTGGACCGCCTGCTGGAGTTGTTCCGCACACCGTGAACGCCTTGAACAACAGCCTGCGCCAGCGGGTATGGGCCTGGATGCTGAACTGGAAAAGCCACCTGATCACGGTGGCCACGCTGGTGACCATCGTGTGGGTGGTGCAAGCTTGGCAAACCCGGCACGTGGCCGGTGGTCCCATGACCGATGCGGTACTGAACACCGCCCTGACGGTGATCCGCCCCGATGGCAGCCCCCACCAGAGCACCGTGGGCGTCGAACTGGCCGCCCTGCAAGCCCGCCACCCGGGGCGCAATGTGGGCCTGTACGTGTGGGCCGAGTGGTGCCCCATCTGCAAAACCATCCAGGGCACGGTGGACGGCATCGCACAAGACCACCCGGTGCTCACTGTGGCCATGCAGTCGGGTCCGCCCGAAGCGGTGGGCCGCTACCTGCGTGGGCGGGGGCTGGCCTGGCACACGTTGGTGGACCCACGCGCACAGGTATCGGACGGGCTGGGTTTTGGGGCGGTGCCGGCGTTTGCCGTCATCACGCCGCAAGGCCAACTGCGTTGGCCCACCGTGGGCCTGAGCACCAGCTGGGGCCTGCGCCTGCGGCTGTGGCTGGCCCGCTGAAAACGCCGCCCACTCAACCGCCCACGCGCTTGACCTTGTAGCCGTCGGCGGCCAGCAAGGCCATCACGCGCTCGACATGGTCGCCCTGGATTTCCAGCACACCGTCTTTGGCCGTGCCGCCCGAGCCACACGCGGTGCGCAGGCGTTTGCCGAGGGCGGCCAGTGCATCGGGTGGCAGCGCCACGCCGCGCACCACCGTCACGGCCTTGCCACCGCGCCCTTTGGTTTCGCGCTGAACACGCACCAACCCATCGCCCGCGGGCAACACCACCCTCTGTTTGCAGACACAAGCGGTACGAGGCTGGCCGCAGTCGGGGCAGATGCGACCGGTGTCGGTGGAGTAGACGAGGCGGGTGTTGGAGGAGGTGGCGGCCATGGTGTCGCGCATGGTAACGCCCGCCACAGCGGCGCCACCGACAATGCGCACGAAGGAGACAACGCCGTGTTGAACACCGCCCACCTGGCCCACTGGCCGCCCGGCCTGCCCCACCACCTGACGCTGCCGCAGACCAGCCTGGTCTACAACCTGGAGGTGTCGGCCGCGCGTTTCCCCGACAAGCCCTTCATCGTTTTCTACGACACCCAGATCAGCTTCGCGCGCTTCAAGCGCGAGGTCGAACACCTGGCCGGGCACTTGCAGCAGGTGTGTGGCGTAAAGGCGGGCGACCGGGTGCTCATCGACATGCAGAACAGCCCCCAGTGGGCCTTGGCTTTCTACGCCATCCTGCGGGCCAACGCGGTGGCCGTGCCCATCAACCCCATGAACCGCACCGACGAGTTGCGCCATGCGGCGCAGGACAGCGGCGCCCGCGCCGCCTTTGTGGCACAGGAACTGCTGCCCCACCTGCTGCCGGTGCTGGACGACGCCGACACGCCGCTGCAACACCTGGTGGTGGCCACCTACAGCGACTACCTGCAGCAGCCCACCGATCTGCCCGTGCCCGACTTTGTGCGCGCACTGGCCCAGCCCCTCACCCACCCCAACACCCAAGCGTGGAACGATGTGCTGGCCGCCCAACACGCGCCCGGCCCGCACACCACCGGCCCCAACGACCTGTGCGTGATGCCCTACACCTCGGGCACCACCGGCCGGCCCAAAGGCTGCAAACACACCCACCGCAGTGTGATGAGCACGCTGGTGGGGGGCGTGCATTGGTTTGGCCGCACGCAGGACGCGGTGTACCTGTCGGTGTTGCCCTTCTTCCACGTCACCGGACTCTCGGGCAGTCTAAACGGCCCCCTGTACATCGGCGCCACCATCGTCATCCTGCCCCGCTGGGACCGCGACACCGCCGCCACCTGCATGCAGCGATACCGCGTCACGGTGTGGCAGTGCATCACCACCATGGCGGTGGACTTTCTGGCCAACCCGCGCCTGGGCGACTACGACCTCTCCAGCCTGAGCGGCATACGCGGTGGCGGCGCGGCCATGCCCGAGGCCGTGGCGCTGCGCCTGAAGCAGCTCACCGGGCTGGACTACGTGGAGGGCTACGGCATGTCGGAAACCATGGCCGCCACCCACATCAACCCGCCGCACCGGCCCAAGCCGCAGTGCCTGGGCATACCGGTGTACGACGTGGACGCGCGGGTGGTGGACCCGATGACGCTCGAAGAGCTGCCCCAAGGCGATTCTGGCGAAATCGTGGTGCATGGCCCGCAGGTGATGTTGGGCTACTGGAACGACGAGGCCGGCACAGCGGCGGCCTTCATCGAGCTGGACGGCAAACGTTTTCTGCGCACCGGCGACATGGGCCGCATCGACGAAGACGGCTATTTCTTCATGACTGACCGCCTCAAACGCATGATCAACGCCTCAGGCTACAAGGTGTGGCCAGCGGAGGTGGAAGCGCTGCTCTACCACCACCCCGCCATCCAAGAGGCCTGTGTGATCGGCGCCCCCGATGGCAAACGCGGCGAGACCGTCAAAGCGGTGGTGGTGCTGCGCCCCGGACACGTGCTCAGCACCGAGGAACTCTTGGCCTGGGCCCACGGCCACATGGCGGCCTACAAAGCCCCGCGCCTGGTTACGTTCGTGGATGCCCTGCCCAAAAGCGGCAGCGGCAAGGTGATGTGGCGCGAACTGCAAGCGCAAGAGCTGGCGCAACAAGCGCCAGACTGAAGCGGCGTCAGGCGCGCTCTGCCAGGGCCTTGCGCAAGAGCGCCAGCGCGACATCGAAGTCGTAACGGCTCAGCGCCTGCCGCAACTCCCCCATCTGCTCGCCCAGCGCACGTTGCAATTCGGACTGATGCTGATTCACCAGCGTCAGGGCCTCCACATCACCGTCCACCAGGGCCTGTTCAAGCGCGACCAGCCCACCCTCCACGGCTGCGCCCGTGGCGTCAATGGGTGACGGCACAACCGGGCTACCTGCCATGAGGCCGGTTTGCACCGACGCCACCTGCCCTGCCACCCGCTCAAGCTCGTGCACCAGTTCGGTCAGTGCGGGATCATGGCCCCAGTCTTCCGAACCCACGGTCGGTGCGGCCAGGTGTTGCTCCAGGCCGGCGCTCAGGGCTTGCAGCCGGTGGGCTCCCAAAGCCTCCGCCTGCCCTTTGAGCAGATGCACTGCGCGCTGCACGCTCGCCAAGTCCTGGCTTTTCAGCTGCGCCAGCGACTGCGGGTACACCTCGCCAAACTGCTGCAGCAGGTGGTGGTAGACCTCTGCCTTGCCCCCGCACAGGCGCAAGCCCGCGGCAACGTCGATGGCCCCCAGCGCCGCATCGGGCGGCGCGGGCACCGGGCGAGGGGCTGTTTCGTTCAAGGCCAGGCAAGCGGCCATCGCGTCCCACACGGTCGAGGCGCTCGCCTGCGGCGACAGCACCTGTTTGACGGACGATGGGATGGCTTCGTTGGCCACGCCGCCGCCCGCCACCACAATCACATAGGGCGGCTGGGGCAACTCCAAGGCCTGCAGCATGCGAGCGGTCTGCCAACCGTTCACCTCGGGCAAGGCCGCATCGAGGAACGCAAAATCAAACGGCTGCCCGACCTGGGTGGCGCGGTGGACCCAGCGCAACACATCCGGACCACTCACCGCCACCTCCACGGCCAACCCGAATCCCTGGAGCAAAGGCGTCAGGTGCTCGCGCAACGCCGGCTCGGCGCTGGCCACCAAGGCGCGGCGTCCGGGCACGCGCAAGAGGCGGTGACGGGGCAGCTCGTCGCCTTCGGCCACACCCAGCCACACGTTGAACCAGAAGGTGCTGCCCTTGCCTGGCGCGCTGTCAACGCCCACCTCGCCGTCCATCAGGTTGGCAATCTGGGCGGCCATGGCCAGGCCGATGCCCAAGCCACCATGCGGGCGCGACAGCGAGGGATCGCCCTGCTGGAACAGACGGAACAGCGCTTGCTGCGCTTCCACCCCCATGCCGGGGCCGGTGTCGCGCACCTCGAAGCGCAGGCGCACGCGCCCCTCCGCCTGCTGCAGCACCTGCGCCTGCAGCACCACCTCACCGTGTTCGGTGAATTTCAAGGCGTTGTCCAGGTAAACCAACAGCAGCTGGCTCAGGCGCCGGACGTCACCCACCAAATGCGCCGGCACCTCAGGGGCCAGCACCAGCCGCAAGCCCAGCCCCCGTTCTGCCGCGCGGCTGGTCTGCAGCTGCAGCAGGGCATCGAGCGCGCCCTGGAGGTTGAACACGGCAGAGCTGAGCTGCAACTGGCCGGCCTCGAAGCGCGACAGCTCCAGAAGTTCGTTGAACAACCGCAGCAGGTGCTGGCCAGCGTTCTGTACGTGGCGCAGGTAGTCGCTCCGCTCGGCCTCGCCACCGGCCTCCAGGGCCAGATGCGACATGCCCAGGATGGCGTTGAGGGGCGTGCGCACTTCGTGGCTGATGTTGGCCAGAAACGCCGACTTGAGCCGGGTGGCCATGTCGGCCTGCGCCTGGGCCAGCCGCAAAGCTTCCGACGCCTCGTGCTCGCGGGTGGCGTCCTCGATGACGGCCAGCACACCCTTGTCCGGATCACTGACTGCGATGGCCTGGACGTGGACATGGGCCCAGAACACCTCACCGTTGTGGCGACGCATGAGCACGGTCTTGTCGGTGCGTTCCCCCGCCATGAGGCTGGGGTAGATGTGACCCATCTGCTCAAACGCGGCATCGTCCACGTACCAGGTGCGTGTGGACTGCCCGATCATGGCCCCTGGTGCGACGCCAAATATCGCCTCCAGGCGGGGGTTGCAGCTTTCGATCTGCCGGTTGCGCAGCACGGCAATGCCCACCGGCGCGGCGGCGAACAAGGCGGTCTGTTCGGCCGCCACCAGGCGCAGCGACTCGGTGGTGCGCTGCAACTGAGCGGTGCGCTCCTTCACCAGGTCTTCCAGGCGGTGACGCAAGCGGTCCAGCTCCTCAGAGGCGCGCTTGCGCTCGGTGATGTCGCGCGCCACCCCCAACACGCCGATCAGCGTGCCCTGTCCATCGCGCATGGCGGTCTTCACGGTTTCGAACAACCGGCGCCTGCCGTCCTCGGCAAAGGTCAGCCACTCTTCGTTGACGCTGGGACCGTCGGCCGCCATGGCTTTCTGGTCGTGGTGGCGGAAACTTTGTGCGGTCGCTTCATCCACGAAGTCCCTATCGGTCTTGCCGAGGATGTTGGCCTCAGAGGCACCGTACAGCCCCTCAAACGCGCGGTTGCACCCGAGGTAAACGCCGTGTGGGTCCTTGAGCCAAATGAGGTCAGGGATGGCGCGGATCACGGCGTTGAGGCGTGCACGCTCGCGGGTGAGTTCGGCCGTGCGCTCGCGCACCGCGCGCCGCAGGCCGTACACCCAGAACAGCAGCACGCCGCCGGTGGCCAGCAGGCCCAGCAACACCAGGGAAGAGTCCCGCAGCGCCCCGTACCAGTCGAACGGGGCTTGCAACCACTTTTTCTGCAACGCCTCCCGCTCGGCAGGCGTGATCTGCGCCATGCCGGCCTCCACTTGGTCCAGCAGCGGCTGCTGTCCCCGCCGCACCGCGCGGTGGAACTGCCCCACGTACAGATCGAACGCCTTGGGGTAGTCCTTGTGCAACTGGTTGCGGTAGAGGTAGTAATCAGCGGGGTACTTGTCCATGCAGAACAGCTTGATCTGCTGGCCCACTGCAGCGTCGATGACGGCCTGGTAATTATGAAAAGTCACCAGATCCGTGACGCCGCGCAAGCGCAGATTCTCGACGCAGGCATCCCCTTCCATCACGCCAACCCGAAAGCCTGCCAGCGACTCCACAGAACGGATGCCACTGATCGACTGGTGGGCATAGATGGCCACCGGCAGGTCGGCATAAGGCGCAGTGAACAGGTAGCGGGCTTCGCGGTCTGGGGTGCGAAAAATGTTCTCGATAACGTCTGCCTCGCCGCTGAGGACCATCTGCTGCGCGCGCGCCCAGTTGATCGCACTCAGCACCACCGGGGTGCCGGTCTTCTGCTCCCACAGCGCCCACAGGTCAACCAGATAACCTTGTGCCTTTCCGTCCGCGCCGACAAAGAGATAAGGCGGGTAGTTTTCGTCCCCTACCACCCGCAGCGGAGCCGCAGCTTGCGCGGGCGACACCGAGCTTGCTGCCCGGGCCGCAGAGGGAGCCGACAAGCACAGCACACACAGGGTGGCCAGCACCAAGCACCACCGCTGCGCCGAAGTTTGCAAACTTTTGTAGAACATTCTCAGCCCACATTAAGCGGGACATGAAAAAAGGGGCTTGACGTGGATCAAGCCCCTTGCACCGGCCGGGTCTATCCGGTGTTTGCCCGATGATTTCTATCAGCTCAGGCGGCCACTGCACTGGCCATCGCAGGCTGGCGGATCAGGTGGTCGAACGCACTGAGGGCGGCCTTGGCGCCTTCGCCTGCGGCGATCACGATCTGTTTGTAGGGCACGGTGGTGCAGTCGCCGGCCGCGAACACGCCTTCCACGTTGGTGTGGCCCTTGGCGTCGACCACGATCTCGCCAAAGCGGCTCAACTCGACCGTGCCCTTGAGGAACTCGGTGTTGGGCACCAGGCCAATCTGAACGAACACACCTTCCAGCGGCACCAGGTGCTCCTGGTTGGTCGCGCGGTCCTTGTATTTCAGGCCATTGACCTTGCCGTCCGCGCCGGTGATCTCGGTGGTCTGGGCGTTCACGTGGATGGTGACGTTGGGCAGACTCTTGAGCTTGCTCACCAAGACCGCGTCGGCCTTGAGCTGGTCAGCGAATTCGATCAGGGTGACATGCTGAACAATGCCAGCCAGATCGATGGCTGCCTCCACGCCCGAGTTGCCGCCGCCGATGACGGCCACGCGTTTGCCCTTGAACAGGGGACCATCGCAGTGGGGGCAGTAGGCCACACCCTTGTTTTTGTACTCCTGCTCGCCGGGCACGTTGACGTTGCGCCAGCGCGCGCCAGTGGAGAGGATGACGCTGCGCGCCTGAAGTGTGGCGCCGTTGGCCAGCTGCACACCCACCAGGCCACCCGGCTGGGCCGCCGGGATCAGCTTGTCGGCACGCTGCAGGTTCATGATGTCCACCTCGTAGTGGCGCACCTGGGCTTCCAGTGCGGCGGCGAACTTGGGACCGTCGGTCTCCAACACCGAGATGTAGTTCTCGATCGCCATGGTGTCGTTGACCTGACCACCAAAACGCTCGGCCGCCACGCCCACGCGGATGCCTTTGCGGGCGGCGTACACGGCTGCAGCCGCACCGGCAGGGCCACCGCCGACGATGAGCACATCGAACGGGTCTTTGGCACTGAGCTTGGCGGCATCGCGCTGGGCGGCGTTGACGTCGAGTTTGGCCACGATCTCGGCCACATCCATGCGGCCCGAGCCGAACACCTGACCGTTGAGGAAGACCATGGGCACGGCCATGATCTCGCGCTCGGTCACTTCCTGCTGGAAGGCCCCGCCTTCGATCACCACGGTCTTGACCTTGGGGTTGACGATGGCCATCAGCGACAGCGCCTGCACCACGTCCGGGCAGTTGTGGCAGGTCAGGGACATGTAGACCTCGAAATTGAAGTCGCCGTCCAAGGCCTTGATGCTGTCGATCACATCCTGCTCGACCTTCGGGGGATGGCCGCCGGTCCACAGCAAAGCCAGCACCAGCGAGGTGAACTCGTGGCCCAGCGGCAAGCCGGCAAAACGCACGCCCTGGGTTTCACCGGCACGCGCCACCACAAATGACGGCTTGCGTGCGTCGTCGCCCGAGGTGTCCAGCGTGACCTTGTCCGACAGGCTGACGATGGTCTCCAGCAGCGCACGCATCTCAACGCCCGTCGCGCTGTCGTCCAGCGAAGCGATGAGCTGGATGGGCTGGCGCAGCATGCCCAAGTACTGTTGCAACTGCGATTTGAGGGTGTCGTCAAGCATGTCAGGCTCCTAGAAAAATCAAAAAAAAGGGCGCACTTTTCCAATGCCGCTGGTGCATGGGCCGCTTGAGCCCATGAGGCAGCGGTACTGCCAAAAAACGGGGTGGGAGGGGGAGCCCCTCCGGGAACGCCGCGGAGCCGGCTTTGCCGGTCCGCTGGCGTTGTCCCCCCTGGGGGATGACGCGCCCTTAGGCGCGGCGCAGGGGGGAGCCGAATCAGATCTTGCCAACGAGGTCCAGGCTGGGAGCCAGGGTCTTGGCGCCTTCGTTCCACTTGGCGGGGCACACTTGGCCGGGGTTGGCGGCGGTGTACTGGGCGGCCTTGAGCTTGCGCACGGTTTCCTTCACGTCGCGGGCGATTTCGTTGGAGTGCACTTCCATGGTCTTGATCACGCCTTCGGGGCTGATCACAAAGGTGCCGCGCAGGGCCAGGCCTTCTTCTTCGATGTGCACGCCAAAGGCGCGGGTCAGTTGGTGCGTCGGGTCACCAACCAGGGGGAACTTGGCCTTGCCCACGGCGGGGCTGGTTTCGTGCCACACCTTGTGCGAGAAGTGGGTGTCGGTGGTGACGATGTAGACCTCGGCGCCAGCCTTCTGGAACTCGGCGTAGTTGTCGGCCGCGTCTTCGATTTCGGTCGGGCAGTTGAAGGTGAAAGCGGCCGGCATGAAGATCAGGACGGACCACTTGCCGTGCAGGTCTTTCTCGGTCACTTCGATGAACTCGCCTTTGCCGCTGCGGTTGACGAAAGCCGTGGTCTTGAACGGCTGCACCGGGGTGTTGATGATGGACAGGGCGTTGATGATGGACATGAGTCAGCTCCTATGGGTTGATGAAAGTCGATAGGCGTTTCCGCCATGGGTTGAAGTATAGGGTCGTTCTATGACAACCCGCTATTGATAGTGGGTATGAACCCGATAGCTTTTGTTGTGCAACGCAGCAACTTTATATGCTATTACGAATAGTTCGCATTTGGTTTATACTTCACTTTCCAGCCAGCCACGCCTCGGGCATGCCACGACGCTCAGCCAGCCGATAACCTCAGCCGATTGACCCGCATGTCCCGTAAAAAGACCCGCCGAAGCGCCCTCGCCGCGCCCGCCCGCCC
>DASUIK010000072.1:0-12432 GCA_036279795.1 Burkholderiaceae bacterium
TGGAGATCTACCTGAACAACGTCGAATGGGGCGAAGGCGTGTTCGGTGCCGAAGCCGCAGCGCAGCATTACTTCAACAAGCCGGCGGCACGCCTGAGCGCCAACGAGGCGGCGCGCCTCGCGGTGATGCTGCCCAGCCCCAAGTTCTTCGAGACCCGCCCCGGCTCGCCCTACCTGGCCGGGCGCACCGCCACCATCGCCGCCCGCATGGGCGCGGTGCAGGCGCCATGAGGTGGCGGCCATGATGGCGCGCCTTGTCGGCTGGCTGCTGCTGGGTTTTGTGCGCTTGCTGACCGGCGCCCAGGCGCGCTGGCACGGCTGCCCGCCCAAGGCCGAGCAGCGCATCTACTTCGCCAACCACCAGAGCCACGCCGACCTGGTGCTGATCTGGGCCGCCCTGCCCAAGGCGCTGCGTGGCATCACCCGCCCGATCGCCGCCAAGGACTACTGGACCACCGGCCGCCTCAAGCGCTGGATCACCACCGAGGTGTTCAACGCCATTTATGTGGACCGCCAGAAACAGGTGGGCCCGGACGGCGAGGTGGTGGACCCGCTGGAACCCTTGATCGACGCCCTGGCCAAGGGTGACTCCATCATCCTGTTCCCCGAAGGCACGCGCGGCAACCAGGAAGACCCACAAACCTTCAAGTCGGGGCTGTACAACCTCGCCCAGCGTTTCCCCGACGTGGTCTTGGTGCCCAGCTGGATACACAACGTGCAGCGTGTCATGCCGAAAGGCGAGGTGGTGCCGGTGCCGGTGTTGTGTTCGGTGACGTTCGGGGCCCCCATCCGCGTTGAAGCGGGTGAAAGCCGCACCGACTTCCTGGTGCGAGCGCGCGACGCCGTGATGGCCTTGAGGGAGGTCTGAGCATGAACGGGTTTCTGCGCAGCCTCAGCGTCAACCAACAGGTCGGCCTGTTGTTCGTGCTGCTGTTCGGCCTGCTGGCCCTGGCCAGCGTGGCCATGCTGCTGCTGTCCCTGCGCGAAAAGCGCCTGAGCGAGTACACCCACGCCCAGCGCCTGCAGCGCGGGCGCGACAACCGCAACCTGCTGCGGGTGTCGTGGATCATGGCGACCGTGTTCTGGGTGGGTTGGGCGGCCGGCCCCGGCGTGGCCACGGTGTTGTTTGGCCTGCTGTCCTTTTTCGCGCTGCGCGAGTTCATCAGCCTTTCGCCCACCCGCCACAGCGACCACCGCAGCCTGGTGCTGGCCTTCTTTGTTGTGCTGCCCTTGCAGTACCTGCTGGTCTGGGGTGGGCACTACAACCTGTTCACCGTGTTCATCCCGGTGTACGTGTTCCTGGCGCTGCCCGTGGCCAGCGCACTGGGCAACGACCCGCAGCGCTTTCTGGAGCGCAACGCCAAGCTGCAGTGGGGCATCATGGTCTGCGTCTACGGCATGAGCCACGTGCCCGCGCTCATGGTGCTCAACTTCCCGCGTTTCACCGGGCGCAACGCCTTCCTGGTGTTTTTCCTGGTGCTGGTGGTGCAGACCTGCATGCTGGTGCAGCACCTGGTGGCGCGCCGCCTGCAGCAACCGGTGGCGCCCGACATCAGCGCCAGCTTCCACTGGCGCAGTTGGGCCGCGGGCCTGGCGGCGGGCGGCCTGTTGGGCGCGCTGCTGGCCGGCTTCACGCCCTTTGTGCCCGGCCAGGCCTTGGGCATGGCCCTCATCGCGTGTGCGGCCGGCTCGTTGGGGCACCTGGTGATGAAGGCCATCAAGCGCGACCGCGGCGTGACCGACTGGGGCGGCGGGCGTTCGGTCACTGGCGCCAGCGGCCTGCTGGATCGCACGGACGCCCTGTGTTTTGCCGCGCCGGTGTTCTTCCATTCGGTGCGCTGGTACTTCAAGCTATGAGAATCCTCGGCATCGACCCCGGCCTCACCTGCACCGGCTTTGGTGTGATCGACACCGAAGGGGCCGCCCTGCACTACGTGGCCAGCGGCACCATA
This sequence comes from Burkholderiaceae bacterium, assembly GCA_036279795.1. Classification (GTDB taxonomy): domain Bacteria; phylum Pseudomonadota; class Gammaproteobacteria; order Burkholderiales; family Burkholderiaceae_C; genus Hydrogenophaga. The sequence continues at coordinate 1,952 of DASUIK010000072.1, forward strand.
CGCACCAGTCCCGGCGACGGCGTGCTGCTGCCCCACCGTCTCAAAATCCTGTTCGACGGCATCGGCGAAGTGGTGCAACGCTACCAGCCCGAGGTGGCGGTGTGCGAAATCGTGTTCGTCAACGTCAACCCACAGGCCACGCTGATGCTCGGCCAGGCACGCGGCTGCTGCCTCACGGCCCTCGTGGCCAACGGCATGGAGGTGCGCGAATACACCGCCCTGCAGCTCAAAAAAGCCGTCACCGGCCACGGCAAAGCCGCGAAGGAGCAGGTGCAGGAAATGGTCAAGCGCCTGCTGCAGCTGCCGGGCCTGCCGGGCAAGGACGCGGCCGACGCCCTGGGCCTGTGCATCACCCACGCCCAGGTAGGCCGCAGCATGGACGCCATCAACAAGGTGGCCAGCCTGCAGGCTCGCACCACAGCGGCGTACAAGGGCGGGCGGAGTTATTGAGTTTCGGCTCAACCATCGCTCAGGGCCGCATCAACCCGAACTCGGCCGCCAGCTGCTTGTGGCGCGCCACCTCCTCCTGAATGAAGCGCTGCAACTCGGGACCGGTGACCCAGGCGGGCTCCATGCCCACGCTGGCCAGTTCGCGCGCCACCGTGGGATGGGCCATGGCGCGGGCCAGGCTGTCGGACCACTCGCGCAGGTCGCGGTCTGACACACGCGGCCCCATGTACAAGCCGCGCACGATAGGCCAGCGCACATCGAAGCCTTGTTCGCGCGCCGTGGGCACGTTGGCCCAGCGCCCGCCCAGTCGTTGGGCGGACAAGGTGGCCAGCACGCGGATCTCGGCCCCCTGGTCGAGGTAGCGGCCCACTTCGGCGGCGTCGCCCGCCAACACCTGCACGTGGCGCCCGGTCAGCGCGCTCAGGGCCTCGCCGCCGCCCTCGAAGGCCACGAAGCGCATCTCCTTGTGGCTCACGCCCGCCGCCCGCGCCAGCAGCGCGGCCTTCATCCAGTCCTGGCTGCCGATGGAGCCACCGGCCCCGAACACCACGGCCTTGGGCTGGGCGCGCAAGGCGTCGAGCAACTGGCCCAAGGTTTTGTGCGGCGAGTCGCGACGCACGGCCACCACGCCATGGTCCATGCCCAACACAGCCAGCCAGCGCACGTCGTCCGGCCCGTGCGGACCAAAGCGGCCCTGGGCCAGGTTGAGCAGGGAGCCCGACGAAAACGCCACCACCGTCTGGCCGTCGGGTGGCTGCTGTTGCACCGCGCGTTTGAAGGCCAGCGCCCCAATGCCGCCCGGCTGGTGGTTGATGGCGATCGGTTGCTGGGTTAGCCCGGCCGCCATCAGGACGTTGCGGGTGAACTGGCAGGTCAGGTCAAAGCCACCCCCGGCCTTGGCCGGCGCCACACACCGCCCGCCGTCCAACGCGCCCGCTTGCGCCAGGGCCGCCCAGCACACACCGGTCAACCAGACCAGCCACCTCATCGGGGCCACCACAAGGTCACGCGGGCGCCACCTTCGGGGTGCGCCCGTTCCACGGCCAGGTGCCCACCATGGCCTTCCATCACAGACCTGGCGATGGCCATGCCCAGGCCCGAGCCCCGGCTGTCCCGGCCCTTGATGAAGCGCTCGCCCAGGCGGGCCATCACATCGACAGACACCCCCGGGCCATCGTCCTCCACCTGCAGTTGGTAGCCCGCCGCATCGGCCCGGGCGCGCAGCGTCACCACGCCGCGGGCGCCGCCGTGCTGGATGGCGTTGTGGGCGATGTTGAGCAAGGCCTGCTGGAGCAGCGCCGGATCGCCCTCGCAGCGCACAGGGTGCTCGGGCGTTTCGAGCCCGAAGTCGATGCCACGCTCGCGGGCCAGCGGCAACAGCTCCACCGCCACCTGCCGCGCCAGTTCGGTCAGATCGAAACGTTCGCGCTGCAACGAGCTGGTGTCGCTGCGGGCCAGGGCCAGCAACTGGTTGGTGGCGCGGATGGCCTGGCCCAGCGCGTCGGACAAAGCGCGCAGGGCGGCGTCGCGCTGCTGAGGGTCGGTCTCGCGCAGGATGAAATCGAGCTGGGCGCGCAGCACCGTCAACGGGGTGCGCAGCTGGTGCGAGGCGTCGTCCACAAAACTGCGGCGCTGCGCCATGAGCTGCTCGCTGCGGGCCAATTGCTGGTTGACCGCATCGACCAGGGGGCGCAGGTCGCTGGGCAGGTCGGCGGTGCGCAGCGGGCGCACGTCGTCGGGCGCGCGCGCGCGGGTCTGTTCGGCCAGGCGGGTGAGCGGGCGCAAGGCCATCCACAGCCCCATCACGATCACCACCCACATCACCAGCAGCAGCACGCCGTCGCGCTGCGCGGTGCGGCGCAGAAAGCTGGTGGTGAATTGCTCGCGCGAGGCGGTGCTTTCGGCCACCTGTATCACCAGCAAGGCGTTGTCGGTGCCATCCACCGGCTGCTCCAGCGCGCGCATGAAGGCCCCCACGCGCACGGTTTCGCCAAAGTAGCGGGCGTCGTAGAACATGGGCTGGCCGGTCTTCAGCGGTGCGGCGGGCAGGGGCAGGTCGGGGTGGCCGATTTCCACCAGGCCGTCGGCGGTGGCGACTCGAAAGTACACGTTGCCGGTGGCGGTGAGCTCGAAGAATTCAAACAACCGGTAGGGCAGCTCCACCGCCAGGCCACCTGAGGCGGTGGAGACGTTGATGTCCAGGGCCTTGATAGCACCGAGCAGGGAGCGGTCGTAAGCGGCGTTGGCGGCGGCGGTGGCGTCGACGCGGGTGAGCCACAGGCTGGACGCGGTCACCACCAGCATGACCGGCAACAGCAGCGCCAGCAGGCGCAGCTTAAGGCTGGCCTGGCGTATCCGATTCCAGGACATAACCCAAGCCTCGGTAGGTCTGGATGCGCACGCCACTGTGCTCCAGTCGCTTGCGCAGGCGGTGCACCAGCACGTCGATGGCGCTGGGCAACACATCCTCGTCGTCGCTGAACACACGCTCCATCACCTGCTGGCGCGACAGCGGCTCGCCTGCGCGCAGGATGAGCGCGTCCAGCAAGGCGTGTTCGCGGGGCGACAGCTGCAGCGTTTCGGCGCCGAGGGTGAATTGCCGTTTGACGGTGTCGAAAGCCAAGGGGCCGCAGGCCAGGCGCGGGTGTTCGCTGCCACGCGCACGGCGCACCAAGGCGGTCAGCCGCGCCTCCAACTCGGCCAGTTCAAAAGGTTTGGGCAGGAAGTCGTCGGCCCCGAGGTTCAGGGTGTTCACGCGGTCGCTCAGCGAATCGCGGGCGGTGAGCACCAGCACCGGCAGGCGCACGTCGCGTTCGCGCAGGCGGCGCAGCACCTCGGTGCCGCTGCGCCCGGGCAAGCCCAAATCGAGCACCAGCACGTCGTGGTCGCCCGTGGCCAGGGCCGGCTCGACCAGGCGGCCATCGTCGCGCCAGTCCACGCGGTGGCCACTTTGCGCCAGCGCCTTGCTCAGCCACTCGCCCAGGGCATGTTCGTCTTCGGCCAGGAGGATGCGCATGCAAAAGATTATGGGTGAGCTTGCAGCGACGCACTGAAAGGCGTTTGATAGGTTGGCGCTGGCACCATGTGGCCTGCACCCCCTTCCAGGAGACAAGACATGACCCCATTCCCAATGAACCGCCGGCAGCTGCTGGCCGCCGGTGGCGCTTCCTTGGCCTCGCTGGCCTGGTCCACCGCCCACGCCCAGGCCGCCTGGCCCAGCAAGCCCATCCGCCTGGTGGTGCCGTTTGCCCCCGGTGGCAGCTCCGAGATCGTGGCCCGCGCGGTGGCAGCCGAAATGGCCAAAACCATCGGTCAGAACGTCTTCGTGGAAAACAAGCCAGGTGCGGCCGGCAACATCGCCATGCAAGAGGTGATGAACAGCACGGACGAGCACACGCTTGTCCTGGGCCACATCGGCACGCTGGCGGTCAACCCCTACATCTTCCCCAAGCTGCCCTACGACCCCAACCGCGATTTCGCCCCCATCACCTTGCTGGCCAAGGTGCCCAGCCTGTACGTGGTGCACCCCGACCTGCCGGTGAAAAACCTGGCCGAGTTCGTGGCCTATGCCAAGAGCAAGCCGGGCCAGCTCAACTACGGCTCGGCCGGCAACGGCAGCGCCGGCCATCTGGCTTTTGAGTACCTCAAGATGGTGAGCAACACCTTTGTGCTGCACGTGCCCTACCGTGGCACCGGCCCCATGCTGACCGACCTGATGGCAGGCCGCCTGCAGGCCGCCTCGGTGGGTGCCCCGGCCCTGCTGGCCTTCATCAAGGCGGGCAAGCTGCGCTGCATCGCCACCGGCACCACCCAGCGCCTGCCCCAGCTGCCCGACGTGCCCACCGTGGCCGAGCAAGGTTTCAAGGGCTTCGAGATGACGCAGTGGTACGGCCTGATGGCGCCACGCAAGTGGCCCGCGCCCGCCCTGGCCAAGCTGGAGGCCGAGGCCATGAAGGCCGCACAAGGCAGCGTGGTGAAGGAAAAGCTGTCACACGAAACAGCCCTGGCCGTGGGTGGCACGGCCAAGGAATTTGACGCCTTCATCAGGGCCGAGCAAGCGCGCTGGAAGCCAGTGATCGAACGCGCTCAGATCAAGCCCGAGGGCATGGGCTGAGCGACTCCCAGCTTTTCCTTGGCTGCCGCCACGGCCATGTCGCGTGGCAAGGGCACGCCGTTCTTGACCGCCAGCACCTCGGCCATCACGCTCACAGCGATTTCGGCCGGGGTCTTGCTGCCGATGTAGATGCCGATGGGCCCGCGCAGGCGCGCCAGCATGGGCTCACTCACCTCAAAGTGTGTGCGCATGCGCTCGTGCCGCGATTCGTTGTTGCGACGCGAACCTATGGCGCCAACATAGAAGGCCTCTGTTTCCAACGCCTCCATCAGCGCCAGATCGTCCAGCTTGGGATCGTGCGTGAGTGCGATCACACAGCTGCGGCGATCGGGCCTGAACGCCCGCACCACGTCATCGGGCATGTCTGACACCACCGTGGCGCGCGGCACCGACCAGGTGCCACGGTACTCCTCTCGTGGGTCGCACACCGTCACAGAGAATCCACTGAACAAGGCCATGGTGGCCAGGTACTCGGTGAGTTGGCCTGCGCCGATCAACAGCATCCGGAACTCGGGACCAAAGGTGTTGACGAGTTGCTCGGCATTCTGCAACAGACCTTCGCCAGCCTGGGCAGCTTGCAAGGTGACCAGCCCATCGGCCAGGCGCACGCGGCGTTGCACCATCTCACCCTGCTCCAGCCGCTCCACCATCTCACGCAACACCTGTGCGTCGGGATCGAACTCCAGCAACAGCTCCAGCGTGCCACCACATGGCAGGCCAAATCGGTGGGCTTCATCGGCGCTGATGCCGTACTTCACGGACTGAGGGGGTCCTTGAGGAATGGCGTGCGGGTCAGCGTCCTCGGCGGCCGTTGCCGCCAGGTAGGCCCGGGTGTAGCGGTGGATGAGATCGTCCTCAATGCAGCCCCCCGACACCGAGCCCACCACCTGCCCACCCTCGGCCAGGGCCATGATGGAGCCCACCGGCCGGGGCGATGACCCCCAGGTCCGCACCACCGTGACCAACATGGCACGTCGGCCGGCCAGACGCCAGTCGCGCAGCGTCCTCAAAACGAACAAGTCCAAGTTTTCCATGGCGGGGATTGTGCCGCTCACATGGCATCACGACAGCAAGGCCACGGATTTCACCTGCGCCCAGACCGGTTGGCCCACCTGCAGGCCCAGCGCCGACTGGGCGCGCCGTGTAATGCGCGCGGTCAGTGCGCTGTCGCCCCACCGCACCCGCACGAGCACTTGCGAGGGGTGCTCATCAGGGGCCATCGTGTCCACCACCCCGGTCAGGTGATTTTGGATGCTGGTGTTCACGGGTTCGGTCACCGAAAGGCTGACATCTCGCCACAACACACGCAAGCGCACCGCCTGCCCCACAGGGAGCCCGGTATCGCGCAGCCAGAAATCAGCGCCGTCCACCACCACGCGGGCCAGGTGCCAATGCGCATCGCGCTCGGCCACCCGGCCCGACAGCACGGCACCGGCGTCCTCGCCGCCCAGCAGCGGTGGCGTGATGGCCGACAAGGCCTCGGGCACCGGGCCCGCACCCCGCACCTGGCCACGCTCCAGCACGACCAGGTGGTCGGCCAGACGGGCCAGCTCTTCCGCCGAATGGGTGACGTACAACATGGGCAGTTGCGATTCGCGGCGCAGGCGCTCCAGCCAGGGCAGGATGTCATGGCGACGTGCGGCGTCCAGCGACGCCAGGGGCTCGTCCAGCAGCAGCAAGCGTGGCTCGGTGGCCAGGGCCCGTGCGATGGCCACCCGCTGGCGCTCCCCGCCCGACAAGCCGGCGCAGCGGCGGCCCAGCAAATGGCCGATGCCGAGCAGCTCGATGGCCTCGTCCAACACCCGTTGGCCCCGTCCGCCCGCGCTGCGGCGCATGCCGTACCGCAGGTTGGCCGACACGTCGAGGTGCTCGAACAGGCTGGCCTCCTGGAACACGTAACCCAGGGCACGGCGGTGGGTGGGCACAAAGTGGCGGGCCACATCGTCCTGCCAGACCTCGCCACCCACCACCACACGTGCATCGTGGGCACGCTCCAGCCCCGCCACACAACGCAACAGGCTGGTCTTGCCCGACCCCGAAGCACCAAACAAAACGGTGATGCCGCGGCCGGGCAACACCTGGTCCACGCTCAGCTCGAAGTCGGGCCGCGTCAGGCGCAGCCGCAGGTGCAGCCCTTCGCTCACGGCAACACCCGCGCATCGCGCCGGCGCAGCAGCGCCAGGGCCACCAGCACCACAAAGGAGAACAACAACATGCCGGCAGCCAACGCATGCGCCTGCGGGTACTCCATGGCCTCCACGTGGCCATAGATCTGGGTGGACACCACACGCGTCTTGCCAGGGATGTTGCCGCCCATCATCAACACCACACCGAACTCACCCACGGTGTGGGCAAAGCTGAGGATGGCGGCCGTCAGCACACCACCGCGCGCCTGCGGCAAGGCCACGGTGAAGAAAGCATCCCAGGGCGACGCGCGCAGCGTGGCCGCGACCTCCATGGGTCGGTTGCCCAAGGCCTCGAAGGCGTGCTGCAAAGGCTGCACCGCAAAAGGCAAGGAGAACACGATGGAGCCGATCAGCAAGCCGGTGAAGGTGAACGACCACAAGCCCCAACCCATGGCCTGGGTGAACTGCCCGACCGGCCCTTGTGGCCCCAAGGCAACCAGCAGGTAAAAGCCCAGAACGGTCGGGGGGAGCACCAGGGGCAGTGTTACCACCGCGCTCACCGGCGCGCGCCAGCGCGAGGGCGTGCGCGCCAGCCACCAGGCCAAGGGCGTGGCCAGCAGCAGCAGGCACAGGGTGGTCAATGTCGCCAGCTCCAGGCTCAGGCGGATGGCGGGCCAGGCATCGGTACTCCAGGCCATGAGCTTCGAACCTCAGTGCGCGTAACCAAAGGCCTGCACGACCGCACGCGCCTTGTCGCCGCGCAGGTAGTCGAGCAAGGCGGTGGCGGCCGGGTTACCTTGCCCCTTGCGCAACAGCACCGCATCCTGCCGCAGGGGGTCGTACAACTGGGCCGGCACGCGCCAAGCGGAGCCCTGGGTCAGACGCCCGTCGGACCACACCTGCGACAAGGCCACGAACCCCAGCGGCGCGTTGCCGGTGGCCACAAACTGGTGGGCCTGGCCAATGCTCTCACCCATCACCAGCCGAGGCCGCAGCGCATCGAACAGTCCGAGCTGGGTAAGGGTTTGAATAGCGGCTTGGCCATAGGGCGCGAGCTTGGGATCGGCCAACGCCAGACGCTCGGGCAGCGCCCGCTTGAGCACCTCGCCGCGCTCGTCCACCAAGGCAGGGTCACGGCTCCACAACACCAGTTGGCCGATGGCGTACGTGAACCGCGTGCCGGGTACGGCCTGCCCCTCACGTTCCAACCGTGCGGGGGTTTCGTCGTCCGCGGCCAGCATCACATCGAAAGGCGCACCGTTGCGCACCTGGGCGTAAAACCGCCCCGTGGAACCAAAAGCCAACACCGCCTTGTGGCCGGTGTCGGCCTCGAACAAGGCGGCGATGCGCTGCATGGGCGCAGTGAAATTGGCGGCCACCGCCACCGACACCTCAGCCGCACGGCCGGGCAAGGCCAACAGCCCACACACACCCAAGCACACCACCATCCACGCACGCCGCCACATGACACACCCGCTATTCTTCAGATGAATAGCGAGACTTTAGCACGGAAGCCGACTCGCTATACCCAAATGGAACAGCGATACGATGGCGCCATGAGCGCACCTCTTTTCCCCCTGGCGGACGTGCTGGGCTTCGAAGCCAGCGACAAACGCATCGACATCCTGCGCCGCATCGGGCAAGTGGGGTCGATTTCGCAGGCCGCGCGCGAAGCCGGCGTGAGCTACAAAGCGGCCTGGCAGGCCCTCGAAACCCTCACCAACCTGGCCGGTACGCCGCTGGTGGACAAGGCGGTGGGCGGCAGCGGCGGTGGTGGTGCCGCGCTGACCGCGGCCGGCCAGCGGGTGCTGCAAGCCGCCGACCAACTGGCCCAGGCGCGCCAGCACATCCTCAACCAGTTGGCCGCCCACGCGGGCGAGCCACAACCCGGTCGGGCCGCGCTGGCGCTGCGCACCAGCATGCGCAACCAGTTTCCCTGCGTGGTGGGCACCATCCGCCCCATGGGAGGGCAGGTGCGGGTGCAGCTGCTGCTGGCCGATGGCGCACCCCTGTTCTCGCGCATCACGCGCGAGAGCCGCGAGCTGCTGGACCTGGCCGCCGGTCAACCGGTGCTGGCCTTGTGCAAAGCCACGGCAGTGCGCGTGGCGCGCGAGCTGCCGCCTCAGTCGCAGGCGAACCTGCTGCGCGGCGCCATCACCCGCAGCACACGCGCCGCAGCCGGGGGCGAGATGGGTTTGCGCCTGGACAGCGGGGTACAGCTTGTGGGTTTTGCCGAGCCAGGCCACGGCCTGCGCGTGGGCGATGAGGCGGTAGCGGCGGTAGACGAAGCGGGTGTGGTGATCGCCAGCACGGGTTGATCACCGTTGGACCAGCGTGGCTTGTGCGGCCGTCAGCACGGCCCGCGTCAACCCATCGAGCAGAGCCGACGTGGCCCTGGCATGTTGCCAGTACAAGGGCACGTCCAGCGGGGCGTCGGGCAGCAGCGCCACCAGCGTGCCTTGTTGCAGGTGCTCGGCGATCAACGATTCGGGGTGCAGGCCCCAGCCCATGCCAGCGGCGGCGGCCACCACAAAGGCCTGCGACGAAGGCAGGGTGTGGCGAGGCAATTCCACGTGCTGTCCACACAGGCGGCGCACCCAGCGCGTCTGCAGTTCGTCCTTGGGGCTGAACACCAGGCTGGGCGCGCGTGCCAGGCTGGCCGCGTCCACCCCGTCGGCGAAGTGTTGGTGCACAAAGGCCGGGCTGGCGGCGGCCAGGTAGCGCATGGCGCCCAGGGGGCGGTGGTTGCAACCCGCCACAGGGCGTGCGCTGGCGGTGACGGCCGCCAGCACGGCACCACCCCGCAACCACTCGGCGGTGTGGCCTTCGTCGTCCACCGCCACATCCAGCAGCACCGGCGCGCTGGCGGCGAAGGCGGCCACTGCGGGTGCAAACCAGGTCGCCAGGCTGTCGGCATTCACCGCCACGGGCAGCCGAACGCGCGCCTCGCCCGCCGGGTCCAGCGTGGGCAGCCCGGCCTGCAGCTCGTGTTCCAGCAGGCGCACGCGGTCCACGTGTTGGCACAGGCGCCGGCCGGTGTCGGTGGCCTGGCAGGGCTGGCCGCGCACCACCAGGGCGCAGCCCACCCGCTCTTCCAGCAGGCGCACGCGCTGTGAGATGGCCGAGGGCGTGACGTGCAAGGCCCGGGCAGCGCGCTCAAAGCTGCCCTCGCGCACCACGGCGGCCAGCGCCGCCAGCGAGGCATAGTCCAACATGATTCAGTTTCTCTTCATCAACAACAGCAAATACAGTTTGTCTTCATTTAATAACACAGGCAAGCTGGCGCCATGAACGACATGAGCAACCCCGCCGTGTGGGCCCAGGTGGCCCCGGCTTTTGTCCAGGGCCTGGTGCTGAGCCTGGGCCTGATCGTCGCCATCGGCGCCCAGAATGCGTTTGTGCTGCGCCAAGGCCTGCGCCGCGAACACGTGGGCACCGTGGTGGCCTTTTGTGCCGTGGCCGACGCCTTGCTGGTCAGCGCCGGTGTGCTGGGCATGGCCCAGGCGCTGAGCGAACGCCCTGGCGTGGCACGGGCGCTGGCGCTGGCGGGCGCGGCCTTCCTGGCCTGGTACGGCTGGCAGGCCTTGCAACGCGCTCGGCACGCCCACCAACTGCAAGCCGACCGCGACGGCGCCCGGCTGGGCCGGGCCGCTGTGCTGGCCCAGGCGGCGGCCTTCACCTTGCTCAACCCCCAGGTCTACCTGGACACCGTGCTGCTGGTGGGCAGCATTGGCGCTCAGCAGCCGGCGCCGCTGCGGGGCTGGATTGTGGCCGGCGCCAGCGTCGCCAGC
>DASUIK010000073.1:0-5451 GCA_036279795.1 Burkholderiaceae bacterium
CCGCGCATGACCTCCCCCACCCCCTCCCCGTTGCGTGTTGCCGTCATCGGCGCCGGTGCCGTTGGCTGCTTTTATGGTGGCATGTTGGCGCGCGCCGGTCACGCCGTCACGTTGATCGGCCGCGCGCAGCACGTGCAGGTGTTCGAACGCGATGGCCTGCGCATGCAAACCCTGTCCTTCGACGAACAGGTGCCGGTGGCTGCGAGCACCGAAGCGGCGGCCGTGGCCGGGGCCGACGTGGTGCTCTTCGCCGTCAAATCGCCCGACACGGAGGCCACTGGCGAGCAGATGCGCTCGCACCTCAAGGCGGGCGCCTTGGTGCTGTGCCTGCAAAACGGGGTGGACAACGCCGAACGGCTGCGCGCCGTGTTGCCCGACGTGGACGTGGCCGCCGCTGTGGTCTACGTGGCCACCGAAATGACCGGCCCTGGCCACCTGCGCCACCACGGCCGTGGTGAGCTGGTGATCGAACCCTCGGCCGGCAGCGCGCGCCTCGCGCAGGCGCTCATGGCCGCCGGCGTGCCCACCGAGATCAGCGACAACGTGCGCGGCGCGCTGTGGGTCAAGCTCATCCTCAACTGTGCCTACAACGCGCTGTGCGCCCTGGGCAAACTGCCCTACGGCCCGCTGGTGCAGCGCCCCGGCGTGCGCGAGGTGATGGCCGATGTGGTGGCCGAATGCCGCGCCGTGGCCGCCGCCGATGGCGTGACCCTGCCCGGCGACGTGGACCTGGCGGTGCGCCGCATCGCCGAAACCATGCCGACGCAACACTCATCGACGGCGCAAGACCTGATGCGTGGCAAGCCAACCGAAATCGACCACCTCAATGGCTATGTGATGCGACGTGGCGCGGACCTGGGTGTGCCCACACCGGTCAACCGCGTGTTGTGGACCTTGGTCAAACTGGCCGAACCCGCCGTTTGACCAGGCACCAACCGGCTCAAGCGGGCAAGAGACGTTGCCGCAGCATGCGGTGCAAGATTTTGCCGGTGGCCGTGCGTGGCATCTCGCTCTCTTCCATGAACACCACCTGCCCCGGGCATTTGAAGCCGGCCAGGCGCTGGCGGCACCAGTCGCGCAGCTCGGCCTCGGTGGCCACCTGCCCAGGGTGCAGCACCACCACGGCCAGCGGCGTTTCGCCCCATTTGTCGTGGGGCACTCCCACCACGGCCACGTCGCGCACCGCAGGGTGGCCACCCAGCACACCCTCCACTTCCGACGGGTAAACGTTCTCCCCACCGCTGATGATCATGTTGCTCTTGCGGTCCACCAGCCAGATGTAGCCCTCGGCGTCGCGCCGCGCCATATCGCCCACCGAGCACCACAAGCCATCCATGGACTCGGCGGTTTTTTCCGGGTTGCGCCAGTAGCCATCAAAAACGTAGGCGGTGCGGGAAAACAGCTCGCCCACTTCGCCATCGGGCACCTCGCGGCGGTCCGCATCAAGCAGCCGGATGGCGCCGCTGCCCACCCATTCACGTCCCACCGATCCCAGTTTGGTCAGTTGCTCTTCGGGCCGCAGCAGCGTGACCCAGCCGGCCTCGGTCGAACCGTACAGTTCATACAAGCGACCATTGGGGAACAGCTCCATGATCCCGCGCTTGGTGTCCGGCCGGGCCGGGGCCGATGAGATCATCAGCTTGCCCACCGCGCTCAGGTCGTAACGCGCTTTCACCTCGTCCGGCAAGGCCATCATCATGATGTAGTGGGTGGGCACCAGCGAGGTGAAGGTCACGCGGTCCTCGGCCAGGGTGCGCAGCACGGTCTCAGGGTCGAAGCTGGGCCGGTCATCGATGACGATGGTCGCGCCCAGGTGCACGAAGGTGGTGCCGAAGTACAGCGAATTGGCGTGGCACAGGGGCATGACCAGCAAGGCCGTGTCGTCGCGGGTGAAACCCATGTCGAGCGCGGTGGCCAGCGCGATCAGGGTGCTGCCATCGTGGCGCCGAATGGCGCCCTTGGGGCGCCCCGTCGTGCCCGAGGTGTACATGAGCGCGCACATGTCGCTGGCCACCACAGGCTCAAACGCGCTGCCAGGGTCGGCCGCCGCCATCAGCGCCTCATAGCCCAACCAACCCACAGGCGCCTCGTCACCCATGGCGACCAGGCGGCCAGCAGGCAAAACCAGCTCGGCGCGCGCGCTGTCCACCACGGCGTAAAAGCCCGGCCCCGCGATCACCGCACCCACCTCCGCATGGCCCAGGATGTAAGCCACCTCTGCGCCCGTGAGCCGAAAGTTGAGTGGCACCACCACCAGGCCGGCCCGCGCCATGCCGGCGTATATCTCCATCCACTCCAGCCGGTTGTGCGCGATCACGGCCACCCGGTCACCTTTTTTCAGGCCCAGGCCCAACAAGCCCGCCGCCAGTCGGCTGGTGCGTTCGTCCCATTCGGCGTAGCTCAGCCGGCGGTGCGAATCGCGCAGGGCGAGCTTGTGGGGGGTGAGGCGTGCGTGGGTCGCAACGGCATCGGCGATGGTCAGCAGGTGGGCCATGGCAAGTCTCCAAGTCTCCGGGTGGACGAACGGCTGCGTAGATGCCGTCCTGATGGTTGATTTTTTCGAATTCTGAATTCAGAATGCAACAAACGTCAAGCGCCGATCATCGAATTGCCCCACCCCAGGAGACCCGACCATGAACCCACCTCCCATCGGCGAACAATCGGCCGCCGCCGTCATCGCCCGCTTCCTCAAGGCCCGCGGCGTGCGGCGTGTGTACGCCCTGTGTGGCGGTCACATCATGCCCCTGTGGATGCGCCTGGACGCCGAGGGCATACGCATCGTGGACGTGCGCGACGAGCGCGCTGCCGTCTACATGGCGCACGCCGAGGCACAGCTCACGGGCGGCCTGGGCGTGGCCCTCGTCACCGCCGGCCCAGGCGTCACCAACGCCATGACCGGCATCGCCAACGCCCACGTGGCCAAGGCCTCGGTGCTGGTGCTCTCGGGCCTGCCGCCCACGCCGCAGGAAAACCGGGGCGCTCTGCAAGACATCGTGCACACCGAGCTGGTGCGCAGCCTCACCCGCTACGCCCGCACCGTGCGCCATGCCGACCTCGTGCCTCAGGAGCTCGCCGAGGCCACCGCACGCGCGCTGGGCGAGGCCGGCGAGCCCGGGCCGGTGTACCTGGACTTTCCCATTGACACCCTGCGCGCCAACGTCGCCGTGCCCATGCAATTGCCCGAATGGCGCGACGCCCGCCCCGCCCTGCCCCAGCCGCCCCACCCACAAGCGGTGCAGGCGGCGGTGCAGGCGCTTTGGTCTGCCCAACGCCCGCTGTTCATTTCCGGCCGCGGCGCGCGCGGCGCGGGGCCGGCGCTGCAGGCCTTGCTCACGCGCCTGGGCGCGGCCTACCTCGACACAGGCGAAAGCAAAGGCCTGGTGCCCGACGACCACCCGAGCGTGGTGGCCGCCATGCGCGGTTCGGTGATGGGCCAGTCCGACCTGGTGATCACGCTGGGCCGCCGGCTCGACTTCCAGCTCGCCTTCGGCTCACCCGCCGTGTTTGGTGACGCACGCTTCCTGCGCATCGCCGACAACCCATCGGAGCTGCGCGACAACCGACGCGGCGCGGTGGAGGTGTGTGCCGACGTTGGCCTGACCCTGCAAGCCATCCTCGACGCGGCGCCTGCCACGCCGCCCGCCAGCGACGCAACCTGGCTGGCCGGCCTGCGTGAACAGCACCAGCAGCGTTCCGCCAAACTCGCACAAAGCATGGCGCAAGCCCCCGCCGGCAGCGATGGCCGCATGCACCCCAACCGCGCGTTGGCCGCGCTGCGCGAAGCCCTGCCCACCGACAGCATCGTGGTCGCCGATGGCGGCGACTTCCTGAGTTTTGCCCGCGTGGGCCTGCCGGCCAGCACCTACCTCGACCCCGGCTCGCTGGGCTGCATCGGCGTGGGAACGCCGTTTGGCGTGGCCGCCAGCCTGGCCTGCCCTGGCCGCACGGTGGTGGTGGCCACGGGCGACGGCGCCTTCGGCTTCAACGCCATGGAAATCGACACCGCCGTGCGCCATAAGGCCCCGGTGCTCATCGTGGTGGCCAACAACGGTTCCTGGGCCATCGAGGTGCGCGATCAGCAGGAAACGCACGGCAAGGTGGTGGGCACCCACCTGCAGTTTGCCGACCACGCGGCCATGGCGCGCGCCTTTGGCATGCACGCCGAGCGGATCGAAAAGGCCGACGACCTGCCCGCCGCCATCAGCCGCGCGCTGACCGAACTGCGCGCCGGTCGCCCCGCCCTGCTGGACGTGGTGGTCACACCCGAAGCGGCTTCGAGTGATGGCAAGTCGGGCCTGGCCTGGGTTCCCGACCTGCAGGCCCTCGGTGCGTGGGACGAGGCCGAGCGCCGCTGGCGCGCTGGCGGTGCGGTCGGCTGAAGCCGCCGTGCGCCAGGCCACTACCATTGGCCCCATGAAACAGCTGCAAGCCGCCCCCAGTCTGGTGGAACAGGTCCACCAGGCCGTCCTGTCCGACATCGCCTCGGGCCAATTGCGTCCGGGCGAGCGCATCATCCAGGAGCAATTGGCGCAGCAACTGGGTATCTCGCGGCAGCCGGTGCAGCAGGCCCTGACCCTGCTGCGCAAGGAGGGCGTGCTGATCGACGCACCCGGCCGTGGCCTGCAGGTGGCGCCGCTGGACCTGGAGCACGTGCGCCACATGTACGAGGTGCGGGCCGTGATCGAGGGCCTGGCCTTTCGCTCGGCGGCTGAGCGTTACACCTCTCAAGCCGACAAACGGGGCAGCGCCCTGATCCGGGCCGGGCGCCAGGCGGTGGCCAAGCAGTCCTACGCCGACATGATCGCGGCTGACATGGCCTTCCACGACTTCATCTACGAGCTGTCGGGCAACCCGCTGGTGGCCCCCGCCATGCAGACCCACTGGACGCAGACACAACGGGTGATGGGCGAGGTGCTGATGCGCGACGACAAGCCGCGTGACATCTGGGACCAACACGAGGCACTGCTTCGCGCCGTGACGGCCGGTGATGGTGAAGCCGCCGAGCGGCTGGCGCGGCGCCACATCCTGGATGCGGCCGAATTCATGATCACGCGGCTGCGGGGCGAAGGGCATTGACACCGAGAGGGCACGTCGTCCATGGCTGGTCGCGGTAAACCGTTACACTCGCGCCTGCTCCGGGGTGCACGTATGGCGTGCTGAGATGGCGGACTTGACCGCCGGAACCGCGAACTTGATCTGGTTAGTACCAGCGTAAGAAGAGCTGCAGCGCCGTTGGCGCGTGCGTCCGTCCCTGTGTGGCGGGCATGCGCGCCTGCACCACCGGCGTCGAGGCGGGGCATTTTTCCAACCACTTTGGAGACTGCCTCGATGAACGCCCCCGACAAGCTGCAGCAACTGCTTTCGCTCACCCGCGAACCCTTCCCCCAGTCCCGCAAGGTCCATGTGCCTGGCACGCAAGACGGCGTGCACGTGCCCATGCGCGAGATCGCG